>DAISJK010000090.1:0-4647 GCA_036821505.1 Opitutaceae bacterium | reverse complement strand
GGCCGAGGCCATCTTCGAGAAATCCCACGGCCGCTATCTCTGCGAATTGCCCCAGGACTTCGAGCCGCGCGGCGTCCGGCCCCACGTGATCCGCGACCAGGACATCCGCGCCCTGCTGGCCTGCGATCTCGCCCTTTTCAGCTTCGACGGCTCCGAACTCGATAGCGGCACCGTGATCGAGTTCATGTTCGCCAAGTTTGCCGACATTCCCTCGGTCATCCTCCGCAGCGACCTGCGGGCGGGCGGCGACGGCTCCGATCCCTGGAATCTGATGGCGAGCTTCTACCCGCGCACGGTCAATGTGATGGTAAACAGCCTCGCGGCCTACAAGACCGTCATGAAGCGCCGCCGGCGCAAGCTCGATGAAATCATCCGGCTGGCGGGCCAGCACAGCTCGGCCGACGCCCAGCGCCTTTGCGACGAGATCGCGGGGTCCTGCGTGCGCGCGCTCGATCGGGCGCGGGAAATGGAGCCCGTCATGCCGAAGTATCTGCGCGAGCCCGTGTTCAACTGGCTCGCGATCATGCCGGGCCTGCACGGCAAGGAGAAGGAGCTGCGCAAGGAGTTTGAGCGCTACCTCGAGAGGAAGGTCGAACGCGATTTATTGTAAATGACCCCTTCCCATTCCGCGCTCGCCGTGGCCGGCGGCTGGCGCGACTACGAACTGATCGATTGCGGCGACGGGATGAAACAGGAGCGCTGGGGTCCTTACGTGCTCGTGCGGCCCGACCCGCAGGTCATCTGGCCGCGGCACGGCGCCGAGCCGGGCGAACCCTGGAGCGAATGGGACGGCTTCTATCATCGCGGCGAGCGCGGCGGCGGGGAGTGGGAGTTCCGAAAGGAGCTGCCCGAGCACTGGGAAATCGGCTACGGGCCGCTCGGATTGAAATTCAAGATCCGGCCGACCTCGTTCAAGCACACCGGCCTTTTCCCCGAGCAGGCGGTCAACTGGGAGTGGTTCGCCGCGAAGATCAAAACGGCCCGCGCCTCCGGTCGCCAGGTAAGCGTGCTAAATCTTTTCGGCTATACCGGCGCCGCCACCTGCGCCGCCGCGGCGGCGGGCGCGACGGTCTGCCATGTGGATGCGGCCGAGGGCATGGTCAAGTGGTGCCGGGAAAACGCGGCTCTGAGCGGTCTGGCCGAAGCGCCGGTCCGTTATATCGCGGACGACTGCCTCAAATTCGTGCGGCGCGAGCAGAAGCGCGGCCGGCGCTACGACGCGGTCATCATGGATCCGCCGACCTTCGGCCGCGGAAGCGCCGGCGAGATGTGGCGGCTGGAGGACAACCTTTGGGAGCTGCTGGCGGGCTGCCGCTCGCTTCTGAGCAACGCACCCCTGTTTTTTTTGATCAACGCCTACACCGCTCGGCTATCGCCGACCGTCGCCGCGAATTTGCTTGGGGAACTGCTCGGAGAACGCGGCGGTTCGATCGCCGCCGGCGAGATTGGCCTGTCCGCTCGCAGCGACGGCAAAATCCTCCCTTGCGGCATCTACGGTCGTTGGGAACTGTAAGCCGGGTCGATAACCATGTCCCTCGCCGAAGACTATTACCGCCGCGCCGGTGAATTGCTGGCGCGAGCCTGGCAGGCCAACCGCCCTGTGATTGCGCAGGTCGCGCCGGTCATCGGGGCCAGCATCGCCCGCGGCGGCGTGGTGCATACGTTCGGCAGCGGGCACAGCGAAATCGTCTCCCGCGAAATCATCGGACGGGCCGGGGGCTTGGTCTGCGTGACCGGGATCATCGACCCCACGGGCGGCTTCATCGAAAACCTTCCGGGCTATGGCACGAGGCTCATCGAACGCTACGACCGCCAATACGGCCTCCTAGCCGGCGAAGTCGTCATCGTCGTTTCGAATTCCGGCAAGAACGGCTCCCCCATCGATGTCGCCCTCCATGCGAAGCAAAAGGGATTGACCGTGGTCGCGCTCACTTGCCTGGCGATGTCCCGGGCGACTGCGTCGCAGCATCCCAGCGGCAAGCGCCTTTTCGAGGTCGCCGACCATGTCCTCGACAACGGCGGCGAACCCGGCGACGCCATCGTGACGGTGGCCGAAGGGGTCAAGGCGGGGCCGACTTCGACTTTGATCGGCTGCTCGGTGCTCAATTGGCTCATGCTGGCGGTCGTCGACTGGCTGGGGGCAAACGGACACCCGCCGCCTGTTCTGCGCAGCCAGAACCTGAGCGGCGCGATCGAATACAACCGGGCGCTGGCGCAAAAATACCAGGGGCGCCTCAGCCGCCCGCTGGCCTAGCGGCTCAAAATAGCTTCGCCGGATATTCGCCGCGGCGCACCAGCTCCGCGATGTCGGCGGCGACGCGCGGCTTGTCCTCGCGGTGGGTCATTCCGAACCAGGAGGCGCGGGTCGAAAGGACATTTACCGAAGCCTCTTCCCGCGCGACCAGCGAACCCACCGCCTCGGGCAGGTAGAACTCCGATTTTGGGTCATCGCCATGGGCCGCGAGAAATTCGCGCAGGAGGGCCTCGAGCGCCGGGAAAAGCGCCGGCGTGAAACCCCAGCAATTCATGGAAACGATTTCCGCGCCCGAGAATTTTCGGCCGGGTCCGACGTCGGCGGTCGAGATTCCAGCCGTCTCGGCGATTGAAACCAGCCTGCCACCTTTGACTTCACAAACCCCGCGAGCCACGGTGCCGTGCTCGGATAGGGTTTGGGCGAGTTCGAATCCAACCAGCGCGAAATGCGACGCCGCAGGCCGACCCCTTAAAAAGGCGGCCAACTGCCGGAATGAATCGGCTCCATAAAAGTCATCGGCGTTGATCGCCGCGAAATTTTCCGCGACAGCCGCGCGCGCGCACCAAACGGCGTGGCCCGTGCCCCAGGGCTTTCCCCTCGCGGACGGCGCCCGAAATCCAGCCGGCAAATCTTCCAATTCCTGAAAAACGTAATCGACCGGCGCGCGGTCCGCATACCGAGCGCCGACCTTCTCGCGGAAAATCTCCCGGATATCCCGTCGGATCACGAATACCACCCGGCCGAATCCCGCGCGCAGCGCGTCGAAGACCGCGTAATCGAGCAGCGTCTCTCCCGACGGCCCAACCGGCTCGATCTGCTTCAGTCCGCCGTACCGGGAACCCATGCCGGCGGCGAGGACTAAGAGCGAGGGAGCCGGCATGGATTTACCTAACTGTTTTTGCTTCCCGGCGTCTAGTCTTTCAGGCATCACAGTTTGGAATGACTCCTGCTTACAAGACCCGCATGAGGATTCGTCGCACTGCGCGATTCGTCTTGCTGGCGTCTGCAGCCGCTCCTTCCGCCTATGCCCATCCCGGGCACGGCCCGGCCGACTTTGCCTCCGGGTTCACCCATCCGTTCAGCGGCTGGGATCACCTCCTCGCGATGGTCGCCGTAGGACTTTGGGCCGCGCAGTTGGGCGGCCGCGCCCGCTGGCTTCTGCCGGCCTCGTTTGTCGGCGCCATGGTGATCGGCGCGGCAGCCGGGATAGCGGGCTTGGCGCCGGCCGGCGTCGATTGGTTCATTCTGGCTTCGGTCCTGGTTCTCGGGCTGGCGGTTGCGAGCGCGGCAAAGCTGCCCTTCGCCGCCGGCGCGGTTGTAGTCGCATTGGCGGGCGCTTTTCACGGTCTGGCGCATGGCGCCGAAATGCCGCTTCGGGCCGACAGCCTGCGCTTTCTCGCCGGAATGGTGATGGGGACGACCGTCCTGCACGCGCTCGGCGTCACCGCAGGAATAATTGCGGTCAGACGAAACCCGGCCAGCCTTCGCTGGGCCGGCGCAGGCATTGCCCTAGGCGGAATTGGGTTGCTGCTGAGCTCGATCGCTTAGAAGCCAGGGGCCATGAACTTGGTCCGCTCGGCTTTGCCATCCCCGGATAGTAAATTGACTGAGGTAGCCATCCGGACCGATCGCCAAAAATTGGCCAAGCGCCTTTGGCGCGCGCCCGCCGACGACGGCGTGGACTTCGGCTTCGAATTAGAGGCTCCCCTGCAACACGGCGATGCCGTGTGGTCCACTCCGCAGAAGCTCTACGTCGTCCGCCAGGAACCCGAGCGCGTATTGGAGATCCCCCTCGACGTCGCACCCGACGCGGCTGCAATCATCGGCTGGGCCGTGGGCAATCTGCATTTTGCGATCGAGGCCCAACCGACCCGCGTTCTCGCGCCCGATGACACCGGCCTTCGCCAGACGCTCGACCGCATGGGAATTCATTATCACGAGGCGTCGGAGATTTTTCAGCCTAACCGGTTCGCCGGCAGCCTGACCGGCCATGGGCACCATCACTGATCCTTCTGCTATTTGGGTGGCACGCCTGCTTCAGGCCTCGGACTCGCTCTACCCCACGGGCGCCTATGCCCATTCCTTCGGCCTCGAAGGTCTCGCGCAAGAGGGCTCGGTAAGCGACCTCACGGGGCTAAGGACGTTTCTCATCGAGCAGGTGCTGCCCGCTCTCGCCCGCACGGATCTCCCCATCGCCGCCCATGCATGGGCCGCGGCTGGAGATCCGCCCGACTGGCTTCGCTTGCGCGAACTGTGTTCGCTCGGCAGCGCCGTGCGCGGGGCGCGCGAAGTCCGCGAGGCCGGTGAGGCTATCGGCCGCCAGCGCGTTGCGCTCGCCGCCCGACTGCACGGCGGATTGGCAGCGGAATTCGAGCGCCGGGCCGGCGACGCCC
>DAISJK010000089.1:0-4661 GCA_036821505.1 Opitutaceae bacterium | reverse complement strand
AACGCGATGATCAATCGCTTCAGGCTGTCTAGCTTGCCGACTCCTTCTCCAAGGATATGGGCGATATCCGCCTGCTCCGCCGCGTCAGCCGGCATGGAAGCGGATGGATCGGCCACCACGTCCTCCAGGCGCAATTCGCCGTCGCTGAAGCCGGGCAGCGGCTCCTCCAGGGACTGCACCTGGGGAATCGACACGTTCAACTCCGCGGCATCCGGGCCACCCTCCTGCGCGCGGCGGAACCGGCGGGCCTTGTCCTGCAATCCGATGGGGATGCGAATCACATGGCGCGTCTTGGCCACGTTGCGGTCCACCGCCATCTTGATCCAGGGAGTCGCATAGGTGCTGAAATTTCCAACCGCCGGGTCGTAGCGATTGATGGCGATGAGCAGGCCGTCCGTGCCGGCCGAGAAAAGATCGTCCGCCGGCAGGATCGGATAGCAGCGGCTCCGCCGCATCGCGATTTCCGCCGCGAGCAAAAGGTTGCCGGCCAGTATTTCGTCGCGCAAGCGCCGCGTCTCGTGCAGCGCGTCGGCCAGTTGCCAGCGCAGGCGCTTGGTGCCCGACTCGCCCGCGACAGGACCGGGAGGAGGCGAAACCCGCAGAGCAACCTGCTCGATCACCTCGAATGTGAAACGCATGAGAAATTCGGCCTGCCAGCTGCGGAAGCCGGCATCGTCCAAAAAGCCCGCACGGCGCATCGTCAGCCGTTCTTCGAACTCGTCCATGTGGCCCGCCGTGAAACCGGCGAATCGATAGGAGGATTTCTTGGTGGCCGGACGTTTGCGATCCTGGTCCGAGCCCTCGCGGAAATACGACAGGCCGCCGGCCTTGAGCTCGAGGGCAATCCGTTCCAGCGGATAGGCCAGAGCGGCGAGTTGCCGGCACACTTCATGTTGGGCTGCCACGAAATCGGCCGCGAGTTCGCGGGTGCGCCCGCCCGGCAGCGCGGGATGATCCCGCAAGATCCGCTTGGTTCCGTCGCTGAAGTGGAGGTTGGACATGCCCCCACGAGGCCCTCGTCACACGCGCTTGTTAATTTCTTTCCATTCAATTCTCCTTCAACGGAATCCTGAGTAGTACTAGGGGTGATACCTCAGCGGAAAACTGGGAGGCAGCGGGCTGCCCGGCGGAATCCGTCAGGGCGCCAACGGCAGGCTCAAACGGAAGTGCCCGCCCGCCCGGCCCTTAGGCGTGAGATAATGGATGGAGCCGCCCATCACCGTCATCGCGTCCCGGCAGAGGGTGAGGCCGAGCCCGCTCCCGCCCTCGCTGGCTGCCACCGGCTCGAGCAGGAGCCGATCGTGCATTTCCACCGGCACGCCGGGCCCATTATCCTCCACGTCGATGTGCAGCCAGCCATTCTGAGTCATCGTTGAGAGCGCGATGCGAGGCCGCTCGGCCCCGGCCATGGAATCCGCGGCATTGCGCAAAAGATTAAGCAGGGCCAAGCGCAGGAGCCGCCGGTCGGCCAGCGCCCGATCCGCCGAACCATAGGCCGGGCTCACGAGAATTCCCTCGCGCCCGGCGCCCGGTTGGAAATCCGCGAGTGCCCGGTCCGCGACTTCCCGCACGGACACGGTCTCGTTCATCCCGAAATGACAGCGCACCATGTCCGCGCCGAGATTGAAGTCGTCGAGCACGCTGTTCATCTGCTGCACGAGCGTGGCTCTCAACTCGGCCGACAGATCGGCCTCACGGCCGGCCTCGAGCACCTCGAGCGCCGCGCGAATCGTGGCAAGCCGGTTGCGGGTGCGGTGGGTGATGAGCGAGGCGAAAAAGCCCACCGTGTCGAGGCGGTCGCGCGAGCGGTCTTTATCGGAAGGATTCATCGCTTCAAATCGCCACGGGAAAAAGGGCTTCCACGGTCAAACCGCTGGTTCTGCCGGCGCTCAACAGGGCCACGCCCCGGACTCCGACCAGAATTCGGGACAGGACGTTGAGATTGCCGGTGCGGCCGCTCTGCGGCACGAGCGAAAAGGCATCGCGGACAATATCCAGCGAGACGCCCTCGATTGGAGCGCTCACGCGGAAACCCACGTGGGGATGCTCCGGGCGAAGCGCCCCACGGTTGAGCACGCAACCGGCTCCGGCCAGGCGTTCGGCCAAAGCCGCCGGCGCGTGGACGATGGCGGCCGCCAAACGCACTTCCGCTCCCTTCGGCGCGCGAGCCAGGAAATATTCGACCAGATGACGCAGCCCGTTCGTGAGCTCGATCGGCGCGCACACCACCCGGGTGTCGCCGAGCAGGCTGCGAATCGTCAGGCGCTTGTCCTCAGCCGCCCAGCGCTCCTCTCCGCGGAAAAATTGACGCAACGTCTCAAGGCATTCGTTGACTCCGGCGTGCCCGACTCCGCCTCTCTCCGCCAGCGGGCTGTCGAGGAAGGCGTTCACGGAATCGACCATGCCGGCCACGAGCTTGGACGCGCGGCCGGCATGCATCTCAAATTCCGGCCGCCCGCTGGACGCGGCATCCTCGCGCAATACCGCGGACAGCGCGGAAAGCGCCGTCAATTGATTGCGCAGCGTCTGCACCAGCCCCCGGTTCAGGTCGGCAGCGGCCAGCCGCAGATCGTAGGATCCAAGCGCCTCGGCCAGACTTGTCTTGGTCGCTTCATTGTCGCGGGCGTTGCGGGAGGTCTCGCGGCGCTCGCGTGTTTCCCGGATCGCCTCCTGAGTGCTGCTGCGCAGCTCCGCCAGACTGGTCTTTGACTTTACCGCGCGCTTGATCGCCCGCAGTTCGATCGCGCCGTCTGCGATATGATCGGATTCGCTGCCCGTGCGAACGATGATGGCGAGCTCCCGGTCGAACGTCCGCAGAGCGCGCAAAAAGGCCAGCCCGTCCATGGAGGAGCGCGGCATGTTCACGTCGACGATGGCTGCGTCGCAGGCGTTGCCGCGCGCGAATTCCAGCGCCTGCTTGGCATCGCTGAACTCGGCCAGGCGGCCGAGGCCGGCGAGCTGCGAGCGCAGAGTCAGGATCTGCGCGCGTTCGTCTTCCAGCACGAGAATGACCGGGTCCGAGGTCATGAGTCTGTGTCCGGACGGCCCAGCGTCGCATCCGGATGGATTCGCCAGCCCGCCTTCGGCTCGCTCACCACCAGCCGGTTGAAGTCGATGCGATGCCGGACAAAAAGGCGCCGCAAAATCGATAGATACTCGTTGACCGAATGCCCCGTGTCGCTGGCGTCCGAGCCCCAAACCGACTTGACCAGCTCCTCCTTCAGCACGAGCCCGCCGGCGCGTTCCGCGAACATTTTGAGGATGCCGTGCTGTTTTGGCCGCAGACGCGCTTCCCCGCCAAGCGGAAATCGCACGAGGAGATCCGGCGTAATCGTGGCTCCGCCGAACACAAATGCCTCCCGTCCCAGCAGCACGCCGCCGGCCTTGCGCAGCGCGCCAGGCGCGCCTTGGCGGAGCAGCTTGCGAATCCGCGCCAGCAATTCCTCGTGATGGAAAGGCTTGCGGAGGAAGTCGTCGGCGCCGGCATTCAACGCCTCCACGCCAAGAGAGGGCTGGGGAATATCCGAGATGACGATGACCGGCAGGCTGCTGCCCGCGCGGCGCCAGCCGCGAACCAGTTCGATCCCCGCAGCGCCGCCATCCGTGTCCAAATCGATGATGGCCAGATCGAAGGAGCGGCGGCGGAAGGCGTCGTCCACCGGACCGGCGCGGGTAAAAAGCTCAAGCTCGTGCTCGCGAAGAGCCAGCTTGAGAATCTCGCCCAGATCGGGGTTCTCGATCAACAGGAGCAAGCGGCTGGTTCGTTGGCCCGTTCGGTGGCCCATGAGGCGTTTGGCAAGGGGATAATTCGGCGCGACCGCCGGTTTTGTCTCCCATCCTAGGGGCGAGCGGGGCCAGAGCAAGCCGTTCGACCGATAGTCACATTCGCGAGGATCCTGCCGAAATCTCACGATTTCGGCCACACCGCCATCTCGGTCAACTTTCACTGGAGTCGGCTGCAATCTTCACCACTCGGGTCCGAGCGGCGTCGAGCTGGCCGCGGTACTGTTCGACCCAGGTTTCCTCCCGGTCCGTCTTCTTGTTTTCGGTGAGATTCAGCTCGGTCAGCCGAACCTCGATCAGCTCCAACTCGACGCCAAAAAGATCCAGGCGGTTGAGCACGCGCTGGCGGTTGGCCGCGTTGGCGCAGTCCGCCGCCGCGGCGATATCAACGGGCAGCCCCGCCAGACTTTTGTCCACGTCCTTCAATGTCTCCGTCTTGGACCCCCGGAAGACGCGGTGCGTGAGCGCGGGCAATGCGGCGTCGGCCTCTGACGACTGCGCTTCGTCCGTTCCGAGCAATTCCGGCGTGATGAAAGCAATCAGGGTTGTGTGCACGATGCTATCGTTCGTGTTCTTGAACGCGTAACCGATGAGCGGAATATCGCCGAAAATCGGCACTTTGTTGGTCGTCGTTTGCCGGGTGCGTTGCTCGAGCCCGGCGATCGCAAGCGTCTCGCCATTGGGGATGGCGACCGTGTAGTTGTAGGTCCGCGAGCTGGTCACCGGGTATGGATTGCCGCCAATCACCTGCGTGCCGACGATCGAAGAGACGTTGATGGCCAGGTTGAGTTGGATCAGCTCTTGATTCTTCCCTCTGCCGGGCAGAATGCTCGGGATAAGATTGAGTTCGGTTCCGACGTCGATGTAGGCAATCTGCG
>DAISJK010000088.1:0-4798 GCA_036821505.1 Opitutaceae bacterium | reverse complement strand
CCCAGTCGTTGATCGTGCCTCCCAGGAGACCGTCCACCGGTACCGGAATGCGATAGCTGCCGGTCGGAGCGGTGTACACGCCGTCCTCCACCCGTCCAAGCAAGCCGGGCGTATTTTGATCGGCTTTCGCAAGGGTTACGGCAAGCGCGAGAGTCAACGCGAGGAGGTAGCGCGGCATAGTTGGGGCAATCAAAGGGTCCCGATAACGATTGATCAAGCAGCAGATTCCGTCGCGGACGCGAGCCGGAGCCATAAATCCACCGGAATGGCTTCGGGCCGGGTTCGTGTTGAGAACCCCGCTGCGAGCAGTTGTTCCATCCAGGGGTCCCGGGCGGCCGCTGGAAGACCGCGGGTCAGGGCGCCGATCTGCTTCCGGCGCTGCTGGAAGATGGTACGTATCAGCCGGCGGGCGGCGGGCGCCAGCGCGACGGGGGACGTTTTGCGGCGGAGATGGATCAGGCATGACTCGACCTCAGGCCGAGGATGGAAACAGACGGCGGCGACCCGGTGAACTGCGGCGATTTCGTAGGCCGCCTGCACGAATATCGAAATCGCGCCAAAGGCTTTTGAACCGGGCTGGGCGGTGTAGCGCTGGGCCGCCTCCTGTTGCAGCATGAGAACCATGCGCTCCGGCAATGGGCCGGAAAGCACCGCGTCGAGCCAGGGCGTGGCTATGGCGTACGGAAGATTGGCGACGATTTTTAAAGCGGCCGGCCCTTTGTATCCGGCCAGCGGGTGCTCCACCGCGTCGCCTTCCAATAAATGGAAAGTATCCGGGAAGCGCGGCGCCAATGTGGCCGCGAGGTGGCTAAGAAATACCGGTTCTATTTCCACCGCCCAGACGTCCGCGCCCGATTCAAGGAGAGCGTGGGTGAGTGTTCCAAGCCCCGGCCCCACTTCGATGATCGGCTCGCCCGGACTTACCTCGGCGAACGCGAGCGATTTGCGGACGATGTTCCCGTCCACGAGGAAATTTTGGCCGAGAGAATGGCGGGGCCGATGGCCGAGCTTCACGAGCAGGGCCTGGGTGGCCGACGGCGACAGGGGCATGATCGTCCCGAACTACCCGGCGCGAAACGATTCTATCAAACTCCGGGGGTCCGCGGCGCGCACCAGGGCTTCGCCCACGAGGACGGCATGGGCTCCCGCCGCGCGGGCACGGGCCGCGTCCGCGCCCGTGGCGATGCCGCTTTCGCTGACCGCGGTGGCGCTTCGTGGAAACGAGGGAATGAGTTTCTCGGAAAGCGCCAGATCGGTCTTGAACACGGCCAAATCGCGATTGTTCACGCCGATGATTGCCGCCCCGTGCTTCGCCGCCCGCTCGACTTCGGCTTCGTCGTGGACCTCGAAGAGCGCGTCCAATCCCGCGGCGCGCGCCGCGCCATGCAGCATCTTGATTTCCTCGTCGTCCAGGGCGCGCACGATGATGAGGATCGCGCCGGCTCCCGCCTCGCGCGCTTCCAGCACCTGCACGGGGTGGATCATAAAATCCTTGCGCAGGCAGGGCAGCGCGACCTTGGACGCCGCGTCGCGCAGGTCGCCGAGCGAACCGCCGAAATACTTCTCATCGGTCAGGATCGAGAGGGCGTCGGCTCCGGCGATTTGGTAACGGCGCGCCTGTTCGATCGCGTCCAGCTCCGTCTTGATGTCGCCCGCCGAGGGGGAGCGGCGCTTGATTTCCGCGATCACGGCCAGACGGCCGTCGGTCCGGCGGAGCGCCCGGCCAAAAGACGGCGGCCGGGGCAGGGTGGCGGCGCGGCGCGCGATCTCAGCCTCGGTCACGGGCCGGATAAGCGGCGCGATCTCGCGGCGCTTCCAGGCCATGATCTCAGCGAGCTTGTCCATCCGCGGATGCAAAGGCCCCTTGCCGCTCCCGGCAATTCGCTTTTCACTGACGCCATGAGCAGCGCCATCGACGAACTGAGGCAAACCATGGTCCGGCTGCGGGCCGACTGCCCCTGGGACAGGGAGCAGACGCATCAGAGCCTTGCGCGCTGCCTGATCGACGAGTGCAGCGAACTCCTGGAGACGATCGACCGTCAGGATTTTCCGCACATGCGCGAGGAGCTGGGCGACGTGCTGATCCAGGTGGTTTTCCATTCGCTTCTGGCGGAGGAAGCGGGGCGGTTCGATTTCGATGACGTCGTCCGCGAGATCAACGCGAAGCTCATCCGCCGCCATCCCCATGTTTTCGGCGACGGCCGATTGGAGCATACATCGCAGGTGCTGTCCCAGTGGGAGCGGATCAAGGAGGAGGAAAAGCCCGCGTCCGCAAACCGGGCGAAAATGTTCAAGGAGCTGCCCCCGCGCCTGCCGGCCTTGATGTTCGCCGAGGCGATATGGAAGCAGATCGGGAAGAAGAAGCTGCCCGCGGAAGGCTTGGTGGACGGTTCCACGGTGGCATCCCTGGCCAGCGATCTGACCGACGATGAGCTGGGCCGGCGGCTCTTCGAGCTCGCCGCCGCGGCCCGCGCGCACGGGCTCGATCCCGAGGGGGCTTTGCGGCGCTATTCGGACCGCGTGATGAGCGCGATCGAGGGCAACGCGGGCGCGCCGTCTGCGTGAGCACGGGAGCCAAGCTATCGTCCGTCGCGCCGCCGAAGGCCGTCCTGGCCGAGTGGTGGACGCCGTTCGCGAACCATCTGGCGGCCGAGCGCCGCTGCTCTCCTTACACGCTGCGCAATTACCGCCAGGCGTTCGAAGATTTCTATCGCTGGCTCGCTTCCGCGGGACGCTGGGAACGCGGCCTGGAAGCCCTGACTCCGCGCGACATGCGCGATTTTGTGATCGAGGCCCAGCGCCGCTATGACCGGCGGACACTGCATAATCATATCTCGGGACTGCGCACGTTTTTTAAATTCTGGAGGCGCCGGGGCCGGCTGGCAGCCAATCCGGCGGCGGGCGTGCCGCTGCCCAAGCTCGAAAAACGACTGCCGAAGTTTCTCACCGAGGAGCAGATGAAGCTGCTTTTGGCCGCTCCCCAAAGCGCGATGGCCAAGGATGGGGAGCCGCCCTTCACGGCTTGGCGCGATAGCCTGGCGCTGGAGCTGCTCTACGGAGGCGGGTTGCGGGTGAGCGAGCTGGTGGCGCTCGATTACGGTGCGATCGACAGTTCGGCGGGCGTCGCCCGTGTGCGCGGCAAGGGAGGCAAGGAGCGTCTGTGTCCGCTCGGACGCACGGCGATGGCTGTGCTCGCCCGATTTAGGGAAGAGTTTGCGCCCCGCGCGGGACCCGGCGATCCGGTGCTGGTTGATCCTTCCGGGCGCCGCCTGACGGTGCGCGCCGTGCAAGTCATGTTGAAACGCCACCTCGCGCTGGCCGGACTGCCGCGCGAGTTCACCCCTCACCAACTCCGGCACGCGTACGCCACGCATTTGCTCAATGCCGGCGCCGACCTGCGCCTCGTCCAGGAATTGCTTGGCCACGCCCAATTGGCCACGACGCAAATTTATACGCATGTCAGCGTGGCCAGGCTCAAGGATGTCTACGACAAGGCGCATCCGCGGGCATAGCTGAAGGTTGCAGATTTGGCCGAATTCTTACGAATTCGCCCACTTTGCTGAAAGTTCGGGCGGAAATCTGCGTTAGTGATGGCGTGGTTGCCCCGTCCCCGGTCGGTTCCGCCCTCGCTAAGCTTCGCGTCGTCATCGTCGACGACCATGTGGCGGTCGGCGAGATGATGGCCCTCTTTGTGCGGGAGATAGCGGACTGCGACGTCGCCGGATGCGCCCGTGATGCGAACGCCGCGCTCGAACTTTGCCGGCGCGAGCAGCCGGATATCATTATCCTGGACCTGATGCTGCCGACCGGGCACCGCGGCCCGGGCGCCGAGTCGGGCATGGCGCTTCTGCCCGAACTGCGGACTTGCTGCGCGCGGGCTAAGATCCTCGTCTTTTCCGGCTGCCTGCGGCCGGCTTGGATCCGGCGCCTGCTCTTGGCCGGAGCGCATGGATTGGTCGAGAAAACGGCGAGAGGCGAGGAATTGGGCGAAGCGCTGCGGGCTCTCGGAGCGGGCCGCTTTTACTACAGCCGTTTCGCGAGCGAGGAAATCCGCCAGATCGTCAATCGCAACGCCGCCCAGCGCGCCAGTCTGCTTTCGCTCACCGAGAGGGAGAAAAACGTCCTTCGCGCGATCGCGGACGGTCTGAGCTCGAAGGAAATATCCGCCCGGCTGGGCATCAGCGTCCACACGGTCGTCAATCACCGCTGCGGCCTGATGAGAAAGACGGGCCGCCGCGGCGCCGCCCAATTGGCGCGGTACGCCGTGGAATGGGGCTTGGTGGAGGAAGTCGGCCCGACTACGGATTCATAGGCTCGCGATTGCGGCGGCCATGACTTCGCAGGCCCTGTCGACAGCGGCGCCCTCGTGGGCGGTGCTGAGGAAGGCTGTTTCGTAGGCGCTCGGAGGCAGATAAACCCCCCTATCGAGGCAGGCGTGGAAGAACCGCGCAAATAACCCGGCATCGGCCGTCAGGGCGGAGGCATAGTCCTTTACCGGATTCGGCGTGAAAAAAAGCGACCACATCGATCCCACCTGCGGCGCCTGGGCGGGCAAGCCTTTCGCCTTCGCGGCCGAGGCGAGGGCATCGCGAACCCGCCGCCCCAGAGCGTCGAGGCGGGCGTATGGATTTTCCTCTTCCAAGAGCCGCAGCGCCGCGATGCCCGCCGCCATGGCCAGGGGATTTCCGCTCAGCGTGCCCGCCTGATAAACGGGACCCAAGGGGGCGAGCTGATCCATGATTTCGGCGCGCCCGCCGAAAGCGCCCCGCCCTCCAATGCGGCGGATGCGGGGGATGGT
>DAISJK010000087.1:0-4802 GCA_036821505.1 Opitutaceae bacterium | reverse complement strand
ATGCCTTCATCCCGTGGGAAAACGTCTTCATCCATCGCGACGTCGACCGGCTCACGCCCATCGAGACCGAAGGCGCGGAACTGACCTCCACCCTGGCCCTGGGCGGGTTCAGCACCATCTGGGGCGCGAACATGCTTCCGTACCTGCCCGATGACATCGCGGACTGGCCGATCGGCATCTCGGACCTGGCGCCACATTATGAAGCGGTGCTTTCATTCATGGACACCTCGATGGTCGAGGACGATCTTGCCGAATTATTCCCGCTTTACACCGCGCGCCGCTCGCCGCTGCGCCGCAGCGCCCAAGCCGAGGGCATGCTGCGGGATCTGGCAAAAAATCGGCAGAGGCTCAGGGCCGAAGGGATCTGGTTCGGCTCATCCCGATCCGCGGTGCGCGCCGAGGCCCGGGATGGCGCCCCCGGATGCGTCTCCTGCGGACTGTGCATGTACGGTTGCCCCTACGGATTGATCTATAATTCCGAAAACACATTCAGGGCTCTGGATTCCAATCCCCTGTTCCGCCGCATATCGGGCGTCGTGGTCGATCGTTTGCGGGAGGTCGGTCCAAACGAGGTCGAGATCACGGGCCGGCGCCGGGAGGACGAAGCGCCGGTCACGTTAAAGGCATCCCGGGTTTATTTGGCGGCGGGGCCGCTTTCCAGCACGCGGATCCTGCTGCGTTCCATGGAGGCCTACAACCGCCCCGTTACTCTTCGAGACAATCAATATTATCTTTTCCCCATGCTGCGCTACGCCGGAACGCGCGGAGTCATGAAAGAGCCGCTGCATACGCTTTCGCAGATTTTTTTAGAAATATTAGACCCGGCGGTCAGCACGCGCACGGTCCATCTCCAGGTGTACACGTACAATGACCTCTACGTCGGAGCCATACGCAGGGAACTCGGCTGGGCGGCCGGGTTGCTGGAGCCGGTTCTGCGGCCGCTGATCGGCCGCCTCCTCCTCGCGATCGGATACTTGCATTCCGACCATTCGCGCTCGATCGAGGTTTCCCTGGAGCGCGGCGGACGGCTCAGGCTCAAGGGCGAGTCCGCGCGGACGGCCGAGGTGGACGCGTCGATCCAGCGAGTGCTGCGGAAACTTTCCCGGAACGCCCGTTTCCTGCGGGCCCGACCGCTGCCCTTCCTGCTCAATCGCACGCCTCCGGGCCGGGGCTGGCGCAGCGGAGGGACCTTCCCCATGCGCCACAATCCGTCGGGCTTTGAGACCGACATTCTCGGCCGGCCGGTCGGATTCAGTCGGGTCCATGTCGTCGATTCCACCGTTTTGCCTTCGCTCCCTGCGACAACCGCCGCTTTCTCGGTCATGGCCAACGCGCACCGGATCGCGACCCTGTCCCATGGCGAATAATACGGCTTCGGTCATCGGCGTCACCGGTGCCGGCGGCTATGTCGGATCGGTGCTCGCCTCGCGATTGCGCGGCGCCGCCGGCGGATTGATCGAACTGCGGCGCACGGTTCCGCCCGGGCGGGCGGATGTCCGCCCGTTCGATCTTAGGGACACAGCCGCGCCCGCGGTCTGCGCGGGCCTGGACGCGCTCGTGCATTGCGCGTACGATTTTCGCGCGCACGGTTGGGATGAAATCCGCGCGATCAATGTCGAGGGCACGCGGCGTCTCTTTCGCGCCGCCATCGCACAGGGCGTCAGGAGGCTGATTCTGATTTCAAGCGCCAGCGCCTACCCCGGCTGCCGGTCGCTTTACGGACGGGCCAAGCTTGAGACAGAGGCTATCGCCGCCGATTGCGGAGCAGTCATCATCCGGCCCGGGCTCGTTTATGGCGATCGCCCGGGCGGCATGGTCGGATCGTTGTCCAAGCTGCTGGCATTGCCTTTTGTTCCGTTGGTCGGCTCCGGCAAATCCATCCTGTACGCCGCCCACGAGGAGGACCTGGCCCGGCTGGTCGAGGTGGCGGTGGCCGGCGCCGGAGGGGTGGGAAGCGTTCCGATCGTCGCCGCTCACAGCCGGGGATATAGTTTGCGCGAAATCATGTCGTCCTTGGCGGCGGCGCAGGGTTTGCGGCCCCGGTTCGTCTCCGTGCCGACGTGGATGGTCGGCGGTTCTCTTCGGATGGCCGAGGCTCTCGGCCTGCGTCTACGGATTCGATACGACGGACTCGTCGGCTTGCTTTACCCGGATCCCGCGCCCGACTTCGGCCCGCTCGAACGCACCGGGGTGGATTTCCGGCCTTTCCCTTCCAGCCGTTGATGGAGGCGCTCCAAATGACGAAGCCAGCGTCTCCCTTGGTTTCTCCTCAATCGCGTTTTGACAGACTCTGGCCGGTTATGCTGATCGCGCTGGCTGTTGGGGCGGCCTATGCAAACAGTTTTTCTTGTCCGTTTATTTTCGACGACGCTCCAGCGATCATCCAGAACGCGACAATCCGGGATCTGGGGAAGATAAGAGTCGTCCTCTCGCCGCCGCTGAGCGCAGCCGGAGCCACCGGCCGGCCGCTGGTCAATCTCACCCTTGCGATCAACTACGCCTTCGGCCGGCTGGACGTGCGCGGCTACCACGCGGTCAATCTCGGCCTGCACATTCTCACGGCGCTTGTGCTTTTCGGAGTGCTGAGGCGGACGTTGGAACGTAGCCGATTTCGTGAGAAATCGGAAGAAGGCCGAATTCTTACGAATGGCGGGCTGTCGCGCTTTGCGCTCGGTACGGCTACCGCCTTCGCCATCACTCTAATCTGGGCGGTACATCCCTTGCTGACCGAATCGGTCGTCTGCGTCATCCAGCGCAACGAACTGCTCTGCGGCCTCTTTTATCTGCTGACGCTCTACTGTTTTATCAGAGCAAGTGCCGTCGACGCACCACTCGCTCACGCTCGCAGCCACGAGGTGGAGCGCGTTGTCTTCAATGAGCTGGGGCACGTTGGCCCCAATGCGCTTGGCTGCGAGCGTAAACGGTTTGGTGGCTGCGAGCGTGAGCGAGTGGGCTGGTATCTGCTATCCGTCCTCTGCTGCTTCTTTGGCATGGCGTCAAAGGAAGTGATGGTATCCGCGCCTCTGATGGTGCTGCTCTACGACCGCACCTTCGTATCCGGAAGTTTTCGCTCGGCGTGGAAACAGCGGTGGCGCTATTACCTCGCCCTAGCCGCCACCTGGCTCCTGCTGGCCTGGCTGATGCTTGCCTCCCACAATCGCGGCGGCGCGGTCGGTTTCGGTCTGAAAGTCAGCGCCTGGGAGTATCTCCTCACTCAGTGCCACGCGATCACTGTTTATCTAAAGCTCTGCATCTGGCCGCATCCGCTGGTGGTGGATTACGGCTACCAATTGGCCCATCGGCTGTCCGATGTGGCCCTGCCGGCGGTCGAGCTCTGCGCACTGCTGGTAGCCACGGCAGTCGCGCTCCGGAAACGCCCGGCCTGGGGTTTCCTCGGGGCGTGTTTCTTTTTGATCCTGGCTCCGAGTTCGAGCGTGGTTCCCCTGGTCACCCAGACGATCGCCGAACACCGCATGTACCTGCCGCTGGCGGCCGTGGTGACGCTGCTCGTACTAACGCTTCAGCGCTTGCTCGGCGGGCTTGCCTTCCCGGCATTGCTGGCGCTCGCCGTGGTCTTCGGCTGGCTGACCTTTCAGCGCAACAAGACCTACCGCACGGAAGAAGGAATCTGGCGCGACACCATCGCCAAGCTGCCAAATAACGAAAGGGCGCATCACAATTTGGGCGTCATCTTGGCTGATGCCGGCCGAACGGCCGAGTCCGTGCCCGAATACGAAGCGGCTATACGGCTCAAGCCGGATTACACGGAAGCGCACTACAACTTCGGCAATGCCCTGAGCGCCGAGGGTCGCACCTCGGAGGCGGTCGCACAGTACGAAGAGGCGCTGCGCCTCAAGCCGGATTACGCGCAAGCGCATAACAATCTAGGAGCTGCCCTGAGTACCGAGGGTCGGATTGCCGAGGCGATCGCACAGTACGAAGAAGCCGTGCGGCTCGAGCCGGATTTTGCGCAAGCGCATTACAACCTCGGGGCTGCCCTGAGTGCCCAGGGTCAGATTGCCGATGCGACCACACAGTATGAAGAGGCCGTGCGGCTCAAACCAGATTTTGCGGAAGCGCACTACAACCTGGGGAATGCCCTAAGCTCCGAGGGCCGCGCCTCCGAGGCAATCGCACATTACCAAGAGGCGCTGCGTCTCAAGCTGAATCATGCGGAAGCGCATTACAACCTGGGGAATGCTTTGAGCGCCGAGCGCCGTACCTCGGAAGCAATCGAGCAGTATGAAGAGGCCGTGCAGCTCAAGCCGGATTACGCGCAAGCGCACAACAACCTCGGCAATGTCCTAAGCTCCGAGGGCCGGATTGCCGAGGCAGTCGCCCAGTATGAAGACGCTGTGCGTCTCAAGCCGGATTATTCGGACGCGCATTACAACCTGGGGAACGCCCTGAGCGCCGAGCGCCGTGTTTCCGAGGCGATCGCACAGTACCAAGAGGCGCTGCGGCTGAAACCGGATTACGCACAAGCGCACAGCAACCTCGGCAATGCCCTAAGCACCGAGGGCCGTACCTCCGAGGCAATCGCCCAGTATGAAGAGGCCGTGCGGCTAAAGCCGGACTACGTGGACGCGCACAATAACCTTGCGAATGCCCTGAGCGTCGAGGGCCGCATCACCGAGGCAATCGCGCAATACGAAGAGGCTCTGCGCCTCAGGCCGGATATTGCCGCAATCCAACTTAATCTCGCTATCGCCCTGCTAAAGGTCCCCGGTCGAACCGATGAAGCGGTGGCGCACCTCAAAGCGATTTTGCGTCTTCAGCCCGACAACGCGCAGGCCCGGCGA
>DAISJK010000086.1:0-4860 GCA_036821505.1 Opitutaceae bacterium | reverse complement strand
CCGCCGTTTGGCTCCCAAGCGAATGAGCAATTCGCCTTTCAGGTTGAGCAACGTAACAGAATTGGGCGCTGCTTTCAGCCGTTCCTCCGTCTGTTCAAGTGCGGTCCCCCATTCAGCCTTGGCCGCATCGGCGCGGCCCGCCATCTCTTGGGCCCTTCCGCCAAAGTAGGCTTTGGGGCCTTCGAAGCTGTTGGAACTCCACCAGTCGCTCGGTGCTGCATTGATCACCGACAGCAACTTTTCGGGTTCACGTCTCATCCAATAGAGTTGGGCGGCTTGGATAGCGTACCAGTCTTCCTCTTCCGCCGAGTCGTTCGCAGGAAGCTGTTCCAGGGTGGCCTTGGCCAAGTCGAGGTCCCCGATCCACCGCATCGCAAGGCCGGTTTTCAACAGCAAGTTCGTTTTCACATGCTGCATGGCGAATGATTGTTCCACCGCCACCGAGGCTTCCCGATACCTGTGATTAAAATAGAACAACCATCCTTTTACCCCGAGTGCAGTGACGGCGAACGCCGGGCTTTTTGCCATGCGATCGAAGGCGGCGGCGCTCTCTTCGACTCTCTTGTCATTACGAAACAGGATTCCCAGAGCAAAAAGTACGCGCGGCTCATCCGGCCTCTCCTTGAGCAGTCCTCGCAGGAGGTTCTCGGCTTGCGCGGAAAACGTGACTGGGTGGGTTGATCCGCCTCTTTCACGCACGAAATAACAAGCCTGGGCGAGACGCGCTTCGAATGACCCTGGATCCAGTCGCATCGCGCGCGCAGCCTTGGACGAGGCCGCCTCCCGCCGCGTCGCCGACCTGTCGAGGTTGTCGTAAAGATACCAGGTGTCCACCTGAGACCAAGCCGCCCAGGCGTCGGCGCTATTCGGATCGAGATCGGTGGCGCTCTTGCAAAGCTGATCGGCGATTTCCAGTTCGGGGCGTTCCCTATTTGGATTGTTCAATTGGTCCCACGCCTTGGCCACGAGCTGCTGCACTTCGGCTTGGCGCGCGTCGGGCAATCCGGCCGTGACCGCCCCGTTCGGGGTTTCCGGCTTGCGCCGGGTTTGCCAGATTGCGAACGCGAGACCCGCGGCAATCGCCAACGCCGCCGGCAAAAGCCACTTCCGCGGACCGTTGGACCCGGTTCGAGGCGAAGGTTCCCGATGTTGGGTCGCCGCCGGCCGGTCTTCGCTCAGTATTTTCTTCACGCGCGTTGCGAAGCCCTCCGCCGCCTTGCCGTCCGGGAGCCTCGTCCATTGGACGGCGTGAAACTCCTCCGGAACGTGCGCCTCCTCGTCGCGCGTCGTATCGATCACGATGGGCAGCAGGAACAGCTTTGACTCCGCCATCGCATGCGTGCGCTGGGCGGCGACCTTCCACTCGATCCTAAAATATCCCTCAAGCCGCGCCTGAGTCGTGGCCGAAATCACCGGAATAAACAGGGCGCATGCCTTGATCTGCCCGCGGATCTTTGCGTCCCAGGCATCGCCGCCGGCGAGTTCGCTTTCGTCGAACCATACTTCCACTCCCGCCGCGCGAAGCGCCTCGCAGATGCGCCGGGCCGCCTCAGCGTCTTGCGAAGCGTAGCTTAGGAAAACGGCCTTCGACGAGTCGCTCAAACCGCCGATTGTGCAGTTTTCACGATGGGGCGCAAGGGCCTCCGTCATCCGCCGTGAGCTTCGCTGTTGACGCCCGCGGACGCGCCGCGTGCGATGCGCGGCACGCATGAGCGCACCGTCCGGGCTGCCCCAGTTCCACGTCGTCGGATTCTCTGGGCACCGGCAACTGGCGGACCCGGACGCGGCTTCGGCCGCGATTCGCGGCGCGCTGGAGGCTTTGCGGCGCGAAGCGACGGGCGAGTGGATCGCATTGTCGTCGGTTGCGATGGGCAGCGACATGGTTTTCGCGCGCGCGGCGCTGGACGCCGGCTTTGCGTGGCAAGCGATCCTGCCGCTGCCGCCGCATGAGTTTCAAAAGGATTTTTCCCAGGAGGAATGGAATCGGGCGGAATCGCTTTTGGCGCGGGCCGAGCGGACGCGCGTGATCACTGAAAACGGCACGCGCGAGGACGCCTACCTAGATTGCGGAATGGAAACGGCCAACGATTGCGACGTGATGCTGGCTCTTTGGGACGGCGCACAGGCGCGCGGAAAGGGTGGCACGGCCGAGGTGGTGGCCTACGCGCGCGAACTGCGCAAACCGATCGTGTGGATCGACGCCGGCACCCTTGAAGTGAAGCGTGAGCATTTCGGTCGGTTCGCGGCGCACGATCGTCTCCTTGCGTATTTCAACGGCCTGCCCGACGCGCCGGCTTCCGACGAGGTCAATGTATTCCATGCGCTCGCGCCGATATTCAGGCTCCATCAAAAAGTCGATTTGGCGGCGAGCCGAGGCGCGCCGCAGTTTCGGCGGCTGATCGTGGGCACCGTGCTGCTGCACGTTTTGGCCACGCTTGTCGCGGCGGCGGGGCTCGCGTTCGGCCTGCACGCTGCCGCGCTGCCTTGGGTCAAACTCCTCTGCCTGCTCGGAGCGCTCGGGGTCGCTCTGGCGCTGCGCTACGCGGGCGCGCATCACAACTGGGTGCGCTGCCGGATGGCGGCGGAGGTGGCGCGCTCGGCGCTCGCCTCCTGGGGTCTGCCGCGCGCGGCGGCGCTATTTGAAAACCTGGACCTGCCGGAGTTTCGTCCTCTGATGCGGTCGCTGCAAATCCTCCACGAGCGGGCCTCCACGGCTCAGCCCATGCCGATCGGCGAATTCAAGGAGCTCTATCTGGAAAAACGCGTGGACGATCAGCTCGCTTACTACCGCCGGCGGTTGGGGCAGGCGCTGCCTCTGCTTGTGCGTTTGCGCGCGGGCTTTTGGATCGCGACCGTTCTGGCGATCGTGTGCACGGCGGGCTATGCGCTCCATCGCACCCTGCATTGGAGCTGGCCAACGGGCGGGGTCGAGGAGCTGCTGTTCTATTTCCTGCCGATTTCGCTGCCGGTCGTCGCGGCGGCGTTCATCTCGCTCATCTCAATCAACGATCTGCACCGGCGTGTGGCGCGCTACCGCGAGATGGAGCATCTCCTGGTGGGCGCGCGCAGCCAGATCGCTTTCTGCCAGACCTGGAACAGCCTCGAACGAATTGTCCAAAAGACCGAGCGCGCTCTGCTGCAGGAAGTGCTCGAGTGGCACTCGATCACGAGCTTCGCGGAGTCGCACTGATACGACTACTTCTTTTCGCCCGCGAGGCCGCCGCTCCACTCAAGCTTGGTGCGCACGATTGCGAAATACCCCTGGCCTGTGTGCCGCAGCAGGGGCAGGCGTAGTTTGGCGATTGATATCCGCACCGGCCCGTCGCCGACCACTCTCAGATTGCGCTGGCCGTCGAGGCTGACGAGCATTCGCGCTCCAGGCGACCGGTTCAGCACTTTCAACTGCGCTTTTTCCGGAAAGATGACCGCGCGATTACTGAGAGTGTGCGGGCAGATCGGCGTCATCGCGAGCACCCGGGCCGCGGGATGGATGATGGGTCCGCCGGCTGAAAGATTGTAGGCCGTCGAACCGGTGGGCGTGGAGAATATGAGTCCATCGCAGAGGTAGTCCGTCACGAGTTCGCCGTCAGCCATCACTCCGAGCCGGATCAGGCGCGAGTTGACGACGTCTTTGACCAGGACGTCGTTGAGCGCGAGGGCGGCCGGGCCGCGTCCCGCGACGCAGGACAGCATCGAACGGTGGTCCAGACGGAAACTGCCCCCGAGCAGATCGGCGAACCGCGCGCGGGCCTCGTCGGCCGAAAAGGTCGTGAGGAAGCCCAGGCTGCCGCGGTTGACGCCGATGATCGGAACCTGGGAGCGCACGGCCTCGGCCGCCACCCCGAGCAGGGTTCCGTCCCCGCCGATCACGCAGCAGGCGTCGCAACCCCGCAGGTATCCGCGCGGCAGCGGAAAGCGCGAGGTTATCTTGATCCGGGCGCCCGCTTGGCGGGCGATCGCCATCAATTCGCGCCCGAGGCCGGGCGCGCCGGCTTTGTCGGAGTTGACGACGAATGCGAGTTTACGCAGGGGCGGCATGAACGGTCCACTATGCCGGTTCCGGGCTCTTGCGCAACCCCAGCAAATACTCGCGGTTGCCATCCGCCCCTGAGATCGGGCTTTCCAAGACGCTGATTTCCCGCGCGCCGAGGAGCCGGTCCCGCGCAAACGATCGCACCCTTTCGAGCGCGGCGGCGCGCACGGCCGGGTCCGCGATCACTCCACGGCCTTTGTCCGCTTCGGCTTTGCCGGCCTCGAACTGCGGCTTGACCAGGGCGACGAGGACGCCGCCCGCCCGCAGTAGAGGCCAGATCGCCGGCAGCACCGCCGTGAGCGAGATGAACGAAAGATCCATTGTGATTATGTCGAATTCGCGGCGCGGCAGCGCCTCGGGCGACAAATGGCGGGCGTTGGTTTTTTCAAGGTTGGTCACGCGAGGATCGGCGCGCAGGCGCGCGTGCAATTGGGCGCGGCCGACATCCACGCACACGACGGAGGCGGCCCCTGCCTGGAGCGCGCAATCGGTGAATCCTCCCGTCGAGGCGCCCACGTCGAGCACGTGCGCGTCGCGAAAGTCGAGGGCGAACGCGACCCGCGCGGCCTCGAGTTTTTCCCCGCCGCGCCCGACAAAGCGCGGCGGCGCCTCCACCTCGATCGCGGTATCGGCCGGCAGCTCCCGGCCGGGCTTGTCGAGCCTTTCGGTGCCGCGGAGCACGCGTCCGGCCAGGATAAGCCCCTTGGCCTGTGCGCGGCTTTCGGCCAGCCCGCGGGCGACGAGCAGCTCGTCTAGGCGCATTTTGGGCATGGATGAGAATGCCTAACTTAGCGACGACACGAATTCGACGATGGAGGCGTAAATCG
>DAISJK010000085.1:0-4862 GCA_036821505.1 Opitutaceae bacterium | reverse complement strand
GGTAGTGTGTCAGTTTGCCCGGAAATAGGCCGTGGGTGGAGCGCGTTGTCCCCAACGCGCTTGAGCGACCTCAGACCGCGATGGCCCGGACACTCAGCACTTCGTCGTCCCGCAATGCTTCGAGCGATTTGGCTGGAACTGCGACAACCGCAAGCGTTTGGCCCTTCGCCCCCAGGACCTCGGCTGAATAGCCCTCGTCACCATCGGGAGCAACATGGTGCTCAACAAGGCGCACGAGGTCACCGCGGCAAAGCCGGTATTCCGGCAGGTCGCGAGCGAGCGCAACGTGGGTGTAGAGCGGAAAGGTCATCGGTCGAGAACTTCGATCGGGATTAAAGTTATAAACTTTGTGGCTCCTGACAAGCGCTCTGTCATCCAGACCGTTCTAACGCTCAAACCAACACCGTTGGGGCCATGTAGAACACCGACGATCTCATAGTACCGGCCGAACTTGTTTTCGTCGATCTGTTGCGCTTCGTTGCTGTCCCGAATTGCGGCCACGCTCGAAATCAACGCGTCAGGATTCGCAAGAGAGTAACCTCCCTTTTCCAAAAACGCCGATTTGTCGCTACGGCTCTGCCGGACAAGGAGATAATGGCTGATCTTGTCTCGGCCAATGATCGCGTCTGCTGGCAACTTCATAGAGGCACGCCGTGAAATCAGGGGGCGGCGTTGCCGTCGCTCGCAGCTGGTGCGGCGGCAGGGGTACCCGGGTCGGCGGCCTTTTTCTTGCGGCCTTTCTTTTTGCCGCTCTTCTTGTGCCGTTTTTTCGCGGGTTTTGGCTTGGCGCCGTCATCGGCCTGCGCGCCGGTTGTGTCGCACAGGGCCTGAGCTGGATTAGAATCGTCGGCGCGCAGCGCGGGAATCGCAAAGCCGGAAGCCAAAGCGAGCAGGCTTGCCAGGATCGCTAATTTGAAAGCAGAGTTTTTCATACAGCGGTATAATAGCAAGGGGGACGGTCTTTACTATCAACCCGCCGGAAACAACCGGCTGGTCAGGGCGCTGTCGCTGCGGTCGCGCCACTTGGTGATCAAGCGTTTCAACCAGCTCCTGCGCCCGGGGGCTGACACGAGCATCCTCGACGTCGGCGTATCGCTGGCCATCACCGGCATCGAGGTCAACCTCCTGGAACAGGTACACCCCTATCAGAAAAACATCACTTGCGCGGGAATCGGATCGGGGCACGCGGTGATCGCAACCTATCCGGAGGTCCGTTTCGTGCAGACCAGCCCTGATCGCCCCCTGCCCTTTCCCGACGGCAGCTTCGATATCGCCTACTCCAACGCCGTGATAGAACATGTCGGCTCGCGCGAGCAGCAGCGCCGGTTTGTTAGCGAGCTTTGCCGCGTGGGAAAGCGTGTTTTCATCACGACTCCAAACCTCTGGTTTCCGATCGAGCACCATACCGGAATACCTCTCCTGCACTACCTACCGCTTTCGGTTTTTCGCGGGCTGCTGCGTTCCACCCGCCTCAGGTTCTGGAGCGATGTCAATAACCTGAATCCCCTAACCGCCTCTGAATTGCGCCAATTGTTTCCGAGTTCGTCGCCGGTGAAAATCGAAACCCTGGGTCTGGGCTTCGGGCCGCTTCGCTCGAATCTGCTGGCGGTCGTATAGGTTACGGCCGCACGATCAGCTGCACCCGCCGTTCGCGCACGAAATAATTTCGGGCAAACTGCGCCAGGTCTTCCCGGCCGACCGAATCGATCCGGGCATCGTACTGCCTCCAATCGTTGAGCGGCATGCCGTGCAGGGCGTCGAGCCCGGCCTGCGCCGCACGCGCGCCGTTTGTCTGCAAGCTTTCCCGCCGGGCGGTCTTGAGGCGCGCCCGGCAGCGGCTCAGTTCGGCTTCCTCCACGGCGCCGGACCGCACCCGGGCGATTTCCGCATCGATCTCCGCCAGCACCTCGCCCTCGCGGCCGGGCTGGGTGCCGGCGAAAAAAAAGAACATGCCGGCGGCGAGTCCCGTGACGCGCGAAGAACGCACGAAATAAGCCAGCCCCTTTTCTTCCCGCACGCGTTCGAAGAGGCGCGAAGCCATTCCGCTAAAGAGTTCGTCGGCAACTTCGCCTGCAAAAAAATCGGGCCCATGCAGGACCGGCGCGGGAAAAGCCTGCAGCACGACGGCCTGCTCGCACGGGCGCTTTTCCTCGAAGTCGCCCGCGACCGTGGGCAGTGGAGGGGCCGGGTCGTCTACCTTGCCCGCCGGCAATCGGGACAGAAAGGCCTTCAGGCCAGGCACGATCTTGCGCGGCTCGAAATCGCCCGCCACCGCCAGCGCCACGTTGGATCCCACGCACAGACGCCGGTGAAGGGCGGAAAGATCTCCGGGGGTGAGCGCCTCGACTCCGGCCCGGTCTCCGTGCGTATCGAGGGCCAGCGGATAGGCGCCGAAAAATTTCCTTCGGAGGAGCTTTCGGGCGAAGGTCACCACGTCGTCCTCGTCCAGCCGCAGGGAGGCGAGCTGGGCCTCGCGCTCGATCGCAAAAGTCGCGGACTTGAATGCGGGATGGAACAAGCCTTCGGCAATAAGGGAGATCGCCCGCCCGGCATAGATCGGAAGCACCTCCGCCGCGAGACCCAGGCTGTTATTGCCCGAGAATGGCTGGAACGACCCTCCCACCTCCTCGATGAATTTCGCCACTTGGGCGGCGCTGCGCCGGCCGGCGTCCTTTGCAAGCAGCGTGGCGAGGAGCGCGGTCGCGCCGCGTTTTCCCGGCTGCTCCGCAAGCGGCCCGCCTTGAATCACCAAACGCAGATGCAGATTCGGCAGCCGGCGTTCTCTTTGCAGGAGCAGGCGGGCACCGTTGGGCAGGCGGATTTCGGAGAAGTCGGGAATTCCGGCCGCTTCGTCGGAATCGGTGGCACGGGTAGGAATGCGTGATCGCTCCACTCGCTCACGCTCGCGGCCACGAGCGGCCCTGCCCCCGGCTGAGGTTGGATTGATCGAAACGCTGGTGCGGCGCGCCGGCGCGAGGTAGGTGTGCAGCACCCGTCTCAGATCCCCCGAGGTCACCTCCGCGAGACGCCGGAAATACGCTCGGCTGTAGTCCAAATCGCCGACCACCACTTCCGCCGCGCCGAGCCGGGCGGCCTGGCCGCCCATCGTTTTGCGGGTGTTGATCTCGCCCACAGCCATTTGGCGCAGCGCCTTGCGCAGGGACCCCGCCGCCCAAGGCCGGGCTCCGGCACGCTCGATCACGCGTTCGATCGCCGCGACCGCATCGGCTCGTTTGGCCGGTTCGCAGGTGAACGACACGCAAAAAAGCCCCGTCGTGCCCGGATTCCAGCTCACCGCGTCGATCGCGTGCACCAGGCCCTGCTTTTCCCTCACTTCCTGCCAGAGCACCGAGCTGTCGCCGTGCCCCAGCACCAGGGCGAGCAGGTCCAATGCCGGCGCGTCGGAGTGGGTCAGGCCGGGAATCGGCCAGGCCAGCGCACCGCGGCTCACCTCCACGTCCTCCTCGCGGTGCAGTTCGCGCGGAGCAAGCTGAGGGGGCTCGGACGGGACATACACCGGCGCGAGGCCGCGCCGCGGCGCCGCCCCGAAGGTTCGCTCAATTTCCGCATGGGCCGCGGCGGGATCGACGTCCCCCACGATGACCACGACCAGGTTTTCCGGTGCGTATCTTGATTTATGATACTCAACCAGGCGCTCGGGCGCGAGGGCTGCGAACAGGTCGCGATGGCCGATGACCGGGTGGCGGTAGGGATGCTCGCGAAACACGGAGGCGAAAAGGCCCTCCCACAGGCGGTTCTCGGGATCGTCACGCGTCATGGCGATCTCGCGCAGGATCACTTCCCTCTCCTTGATCGCTTCGGCCGGCGGGAGCGAAGGATGGAGCACGAGGTCGGCCAGCAAATCCACCGCAACACCGAAGTGCTCGCTGGGAAGATCGATATGATAGACGGTCCGGTCGTAGGTCGTGTAGGCGTTGATGTAGCCGCCGTGCGCCTGGGCCGTGGCCGAAATCTCCCGGGCTGCCCGGCGGGCCGTGCCCTTGAACACCATGTGCTCGAGGTAGTGGGACATGCCGGAGCCGAGGAGCGCCCCTTCGTGGATGCTGCCTGTGCGCACCCAGACCTGCACGGAAGCCAGGGCGGCCGAGCGGTCGCGCTTGATGATCGCCACGACTCCGTTGGGCAGCGTCGTCCGGAAGACGGGCTCCCGCCAGAACGGCTCCAGGAGCCGGAGATCGGCGGAGCTCACGCCAGGCCCAGGGCTCCGGTCGCCGACGCGCCGCGCGAACGCCGCCCGGGCAGGAACGGCTTCACGAACGCGTCGTCGAATTCGTAAACCCGATCGAAGTCCTCGCGCTTGTCGCGGTCGGTCTTGCTGAAGACCTTGTATTCGATGAGGTTGAAGACGATTTCTCCGAAATCGCGGCAGGAGTGCACGCCCCAGGCGTTCAGCACGGTTTTTGCCAGGGGGCCGTACTGGTCGAGCGCATAGGAGCGCAGACCCTGCACCAATTCCGCGCCGTTGACGTGGCGCGGCGTGTCGCCGCGGATCGCCTCCTTCTTCCGCAGCTCCTTGACGGTATGGTCCAGGCCCAGCCGGATGAACTCGTAGGCCTTGCGGTCGTAGCGCGAATCCTCCTTGCAGATCTGGGTGACTATTTCGGAAAAATCAGCGTCTTGCATGTGCGGTTGGAACGATCGTGAAACAGAATGAGCCTATCCCCTGAACCCCCTCCTGAGGCAAATGCTAAAACGGGGGCGACGCAGGCTGCGTTGCGGGACCTCGCGTGCGCGGCGGTAAAGGCCGCCGGACTGCGACTGACCGATCCCAGGCGTTCGATTCTGGCGGTGCTGGCCAGGCGCGACCAGCCTTCGACGATCGAACAAATCCAGGCCCAGTT
>DAISJK010000084.1:0-4943 GCA_036821505.1 Opitutaceae bacterium | reverse complement strand
GACGCGGTGGACCACAAGGCAACCGAACTGGGCGAATACGTGTTTGTCGGCGCCAACGCGGTCGTGCTGATGGGCTGCACGATCGGCCATCATTCGATCATCGGTGCGGGCGCGGTGGTTCCGGAAGACACCGTGGTGCCGCCTTACTCGCTGGTGCTGGGGGTGCCTGCCCGGGTTGTTCGTTCGATCAAGGCGGAAGCGGGCGAGTGGCGCACCTGACTTTCCATGCTTCTTTCCATCGTAACTCCCGCCTATAACGAGGCCGAAAACCTCCCGCGTCTCTGGGCGCGCCTGGCGGCTCTCGATTGGGCCGGCCTCGGCCTGGATTGGGAATGGATCGTGGTGGACGACCATTCCCGCGATGCCAGCGCTTCATGGCTGCATGACTTGGCGGCTCGCGACGCCCGTGTCCGGTGGATTCGATTTTCACGCAACTTCGGCAGCCACGCGGCTTGCACCGCCGGCCTCGAGCATGCGCGCGGCGATGCCGCGGTGGTCATGGCCGCGGACCTGCAGGACCCGCCGGAGACGATTCCGGCCCTGGTTGAACGCTGGAGAGGCGGCTCGGACGTGGTGTGGGCCGTGCGCGGCGCGCGCGCCGGCGAGAGCGTGCGCACACGGGCGAGCGCGCGATTGTTCTACGCCCTGATGCGCCGCTTCACGCCCTTGGGCCCTCCACCCGAGGGCGCGGACTTTTTTCTGGTGAACAGGGCCATAATGGAAACGCTCCGGTCCGCCCCCGAGCGCAACACCTCGCTCATCGGCCAGATTCAGTGGCTCGGATTCACCCAAACCGAAATCGTCTACACCAAGGAGGCGCGGGCGGGCGGCCGCTCCAAATGGACGCTCTCGAAGAAACTCAAGCTTTCGGTGGACTGGATCGTGGGCTTTTCCTACGTGCCCATCCGTTTCATGTCCGGTCTGGGCGTTATCTTTGCATTGGCCGGTTTTCTCTACGCGCTATTCTTGGCCGTTCGGCGGGTTGTTTTCGTCGCCCCGGTGGAGGGCTGGACTTCGCTGATTTGCGTGGTGCTCATCACCTCGGGCGTGCAGCTCATGATGCTCGGCGTGCTGGGCGAATACCTCTGGCGAACCTTTGACTCCAGTCGCGGCCGGCCGCGCTATGTGATCCAGCGGCGCGAGGGCTTTCCCAAGGGATGAGTCCGGGCCGGCGGCGCATCGGACCGGCGGCAATCCTGGACCGGTTTCTGATGACGGTCGCCTGGGCCCTCGTCGCGGCCGGCGTGTGGAAGGCCATGACGGAGTTTCTGGAGCGGCCGCCTGTCGCATGGGGCGCGCTGGCCTATTGGGTCCTCGTGTCGGCGTTGCTCGCCTCCGCGTTGAGCCTGGTCGCCTGCCGCAATGCCGAACCCGGAGCCCAACCGGGCGCGGAAGCCCTGCGGATCGCTTTGCTCGCGGGAGCGGCGTGCTGGGCATTTCACTTTCTGTTCACCGCGCGCATGATCGGCGGGCTCGATGCGCGCTGGTATGGGTACACGATGATCGACACCCTCGCGCAGGCCCGATCGGGGCATTGGCCCGTGTTTCTCGGGCAGGGGGAATTTCAGTGGAACGGCGGCGCTCACCCGATACGCACGGCGCCCTACCTGCCGAACCTCGGAATTGCGCTCGACGTGCTGACTCTCAGGCGGCTGACGCCGCTCGGCGTGCAGCATCTCGCGCTGATCGTGTCGCTTATCCAAGCCGTCCTGCTTTGCTATATCCTGCTGACGCGCTGTGAGCCGCGGGCCCGCTGGCTCGCCTGGGTCGCCGCGCTCATTTGGCTCCTGTCTCCGGTGATGATGGGCTATGTGATTTCCCTGGAGATGTTCATGACCGTTGCGGCCCTGGGCTGGCTGCCGGTGGTGTTTTATGGCAACGTCAGGATCATCAAGCGGGACGACCGGACGGGATGGGTGATTTTGGCGGCCGGCCTTTCGCTTCTCTGGATGAGTCACGCGGCGGTCGCGGCTTGGGTGTCGTTGGTCACCGCCGTCGTCCAGGGGCTGAGGCTGCTGCTGCGCGACTTCACTTGGCGCGCTTGGCGCCGGGCCACGGCCGGCGGCCTGATGTTTCTTTGCCTGACAGCTTATTATTTCTATTCGGTGACGGAGCTGGCGCCTGGGAATATCGCCGCCTCGCGGGTTGTGGCGGCCGGTCTTCTTGTGTTCGTCCTGGCCCTGGCGGCCAGTCTGCGCATCGCGGCCGGCGGCACGCGTCTCTGGTGGGGAGTGGCGCTGGGCGCGCTCTCCGCGCTCTGGTTTCTTTTCCAGCTCGCGTTCAACTGGCTCGCATGCCTGTTGGTTGGGATCGCCCTGCTGCGCGCCGGCAGGCGCTGGGCGGGCGGCGCTTGGATGTCGCGGACACCGGAGCTGGTCGTCGCGATCGTTTTGTTGGCGGCCGCGGCGGCGGTGCGGTTTCCATTTTCGATGCCGCCTCTCGATTGGGCTCGGGGTTTGCAGGCCACCGACTTGCTCGCGCAGCTTTCGTCGGCCCTGTACCGGCCGGTCTCCGCGCATGCCACTCAGCTTACGGATTTGCAGCTCGGCCATGTCCTCTGGGGAGTTGCGATCTTCGGCTGCGTGTTCGCTTTGTCTATCGGTTCCTGGGAAGCGCGCCTGCTTGCGCTCGCCGCGATCTGTTTTGCTCCCCTGATCGCGCATGTTCCCGGAGTCACGGTGTGTTTTATGTGGGCCATTCCCGATTGGCTTTACAGAATGAGCACGATGAGCGTCTGGCTGCGCGTGCTGCCGATTTTTTCATTGCTGGCGATTTTTCTATCCTTCCTCGCGCTGACATCCCGGATGCCGCGGCGAACGGCGGCTCGTTGGGCCGCGGGAATCGTTTTGGTGTTATTCGCGGCGGGAGCCGGGCGCTGGGAAGTCCGGGAGCTCGGCAAATTCCGCGCGCGCGCGGCCGCGGCCGTGAATTCGCCGGAACAAACCGCGGCATTTTATCGGGCGGATACGGCCCAGCTCTACAGTTATAGCTACGATACCCTTTCTCGGCCGGGCTACCTCCTCAATGGGACCGCCGATTATTACCTTGAGAGCCGCCTCCTGCGCGCGTCCGACTTGACGCTCCTGCCCGAGCCGCTGCTCGACGCGCCGACCGGCGACGAAATCGTTCTGACCACGACACCGGGGAAATCCGGGGCGGAGTGGCTCGACTGTTCGCCTCCGCTGTTCCTTGCCCCGGGCGAACGGGTGATCCTAAAATTCACCTTCTTCGCCAAGGATTACAACGGCACGCTGATCTTTCATGGGCCGCTGGGTTTCTACCGGAACTATTACCTGCCGGCGGCCGGTTTTATGGACAAAAGTTTTGGTGTGCTTCCGGCGCGGCCCAAGACCCTGGCCCTTTGGAACACGCTGGGCGAAAACCAGACGATCGATGTCACCTTTCTCCAGGCGGAGGCAAATCCGTCCTTTGGCGATTTTGCCAAGGTGCGGATTCAGCGCTATCGCCCTGAAGACTTGCGGATTCAAACCCTCGGCCTGATGCCCTATCGCGCGCGTGTGAAAGCGCCCGAGGCGGTATTTCTGGAGACGCCGCGGATGAATGTTCCTGGATACCGAGCCAAGGTGGATGGCCGGCCGGCGCCGGTCGCGGTTTCGCCCGATGGCTTGGCGATGGTGCGTTTGGACCCCGGCGTGCACAAAGTCGAACTGGCGTACCGCCCGACCCTGAAACTGTGGCTCGCGTTGGCCATCAGCGCCCTGGGATGGTTCGGAGTCGGACGATGGAGCCTGCGGCTGCTCGTGCGAACACGGCTAGCCACGTCAGCAGCGACGTAAAATAGGCCGCGCGCAGAATCCAGGGACCGGGATAGCGCAGCGTCACGCTGTTTTCACCCGGCTCCAGCGCCACCGCAACCAAGCCGTCCGGGGAGCGCAGGAGCCGCGCGGGACGGCCGTTCACGGTCGCGGCGTAGCCAGGCACATAGACGCGCGGAGTCTCCAGCCAGCCTCCCGCGGCGGAAAGGCGGGTCTGCGCCCGGTAGGGCATCCAGGATACTATTCTGACCGGCAGGTTCTCGACCGTGTACGTCCTGAGGTAAAGCCTGCCAAAATCCGCGGGAATCGTCGCCGGCGCGGAATCGGTGAACAGATAGGTCAGATGGATCGTGTCGCCCTTGGGGTTCCAGATCGAAAAGAAATCGCCGCTTCCAGGCAGGAAGCCGAAGGCATGGGTGGGCTGCTCGTGAATCATGCCGAAGGAGGAATCGGGCAGGAAGTACTCGCGGCGCGTCCGCTCGCCCTCCGCTATCAGGATTCCCGGCGCCGCGGGCAGATGCAATTCGAGGCGCGCGGCATAGCGCGCGCCCGGGGAGATCGCAAACTGCGGCGTCAGCGCCGCCCGCCCCCAGGTGGGATCGTATGCGGCGGTCAGCGGAAACGAGAGGTCGGAGCCCGACGGATGAACGGCGGCGAAGTTGCTCGCCAGCACGGTCCGGCCGTCTGCCGCCAGCACGCGGTTTTCGAGGCAGGGGTCAACGTATCCGTGAGAAAAATACGAAGGCACGGGCCTAAAAATATTGAATGCGTACCGGGTGAGATACGCGTTGGAGACGCCGTGTGTTTTCGCGGCGTCGGCGTCGGACAGGACCATCGCGGCTCCCCGGCGCTCGAATTTGGCGGCTTCCAGCCCGCTCCAGGACAGGGCCGCGGCGAAAAAGAGACCGCCAGCGATCCGAGCGCCCCGAGAACGGGGTGGACACGCCGCCATGGCCGCCGCGGCCGCGACGATCACGAGTGCCGCCAGGATCACGTAAAGCCGCTGCACGACCCAGCCGAATGTTATGTTGCACGCCTCTTGCGGGACGCAGTGCGCCCAGAGCCAGCGGTTCACGCCGGGAACGGGCAGCAGGAAAAGGACGAGCAGCAGGACCGCGCCCAGCAATGCGGACGGATCGCGCCGCGGGCGGAAGGCGCACAGGATAC
>DAISJK010000083.1:0-5033 GCA_036821505.1 Opitutaceae bacterium | reverse complement strand
GAGTTTGCGCCCCTTGGTTCTCTTCTTCCCGGCTTTCCCCTCCGACACGACCTCCGTCGGCAGCAACACCTCGAAGATGGCGTCGTCGAGCTCCTCGGCCGCCTTGAATCTCTCGATGTAGGCTTTCACCTTGTTCTCCTGGCCGGAGAGCGTGTGCAGGGCGAACCACTGGGCGCCTGCCGGAGCCGTTGCGGGGGTGGGAGGCATGGTCAGCGGATCCATGACGTAAACAGATCCACGACCTGGATAAGGGAGAAGTCGCTGATGCTGGTGAAGACTCCGAGGATAACCGCGGCCGCGATCACGACGATCGTCGAGTCCCGAAGCTCCGCCCGGGTGGGCCAGGAGGCCTTCTGGAGCTCTCCGGCCATTTCGCCGAAGAAGATGCGTGTGCTGCGGAACGGGTTTTTCATGGGCAGGCGCCGGTGGCAGGGGCGGAGGGACTCGAACCCCCAACCGACGGTTTTGGAGACCGCTACTCTACCAATTGAGCTACACCCCTATCACTTGGTTCTTGGAACGAAATCGATTATTCGGTGATTTCGACGATGCGTCCGGCACCGATGGTGCGGCCGCCTTCGCGGATGGCGAAACGCTGGGTTTTCTCCATTGCGATGGGGGCGATAAGCTCGACATCGACGGTGATGTTGTCGCCCGGCATGATCATCTCCACGCCTTTGGGGAGACTGACCACTCCGGTCACGTCGGTCGTGCGGAAGTAAAACTGGGGACGGTACCCGTTGAAGAAGGGAGTATGCCGCCCACCCTCGTCCTTCGACAGGACGTAGATCTCAGCCTTGGCCTTCTTGTGGGGCGTGATGGATTTGGGAGCGGACAGCACCTGCCCGCGCTCGATTCCCTCTTTTTCGATGCCGCGGAGGAGCACGCCGACATTGTCGCCGGCCTGGCCTTGGTCGAGCAGCTTGCGGAACATCTCGATCCCGGTGACGACGGTCGAGCTGGTGTCGCGCAAGCCGACGATTTCGACCGTTTCGTTCAGCTTCACCACGCCGCGCTCGATGCGCCCGGTGGCCACGGTGCCGCGGCCGGTGATGGAGAACACGTCCTCGACCGACATAAGGAAGGGCTTGTCGATCTCGCGGACAGGCTCGGGGATCTCGGAATCGATCGCATCCATCAGATCGGCGATGGCTTTGACCCCCTCGGGCTTGCCTTCGAGGGCGGCCGTGGCGGACCCGCGGATGATCTTCGCGTTCTTGCCGTCAAACTTGTACTTGGTCAGCAGGTCGCGGATTTCCTCCTCGACGAGCTCCAGCAGCTCCTTGTCGTCGATCAGGTCGATCTTGTTGAGGAACACCACGATCTTCGGAACGCCGACTTGGTAGGCGAGGAGGATGTGCTCACGGGTCTGGGGCATGGGGCCGTCGGCGGCCGACACGACCAGGATGGCGCCGTCCATCTGGGCGGCGCCCGTGATCATGTTTTTCACGAAGTCGGCGTGCCCCGGACAGTCGACGTGCGCATAGTGGCGCTTCGCGGTCTCATACTCCACGTGGGCGACCGAAATGGTCACGATCTTGGAGGCGTCGCGCACGGTGCCGCCCTTGGCGATGTCCGCGTAGGACTTGACCTCCGCGAAGCCTTTCTTCGCTTGCACCGCCAAAATCGCGGTGGTCAGCGTCGTTTTGCCGTGATCGACGTGGCCAATCGTGCCGACGTTGACGTGCGGTTTCTTGCGTTCGAATGTACCTTTAGCCATGGAGGTGGGAGACGTGCGGTTTGGGTTTGGATGAAAAAAGGGAAGTGAGAGACCGAACCGGCCGGCGCCGGGATGCCGCCCGCTCTTTCGTTTTTGACCTGGAGCCCAGAACCGGATTTGAACCGGCGACCTCGTCCTTACCAAGGACGTGCTCTGCCAACTGAGCTATCTGGGCAGACCGGGACTGACCGCGATCAAAAGACGAAAAAGAGCAAGGAAAGTGACCGTCTCATTTTCCACCGTCAACAGCAATCTTTAAGCCACGCAAAAATGGCGGTTTCCCAGCCAGTTGACCGACCGCTAGAGGCCTGCTGAAACGCGATAAAACCCCGGCCGCAAACGGTCTCCCAATCTGAAGTTTTCCGCCAGGTAATTGCGGTAGTATTCGTCGACCTCCCCGGAGCCCGACCCGGCGGTTAGGATCAAGGGGCCGACCAACCCGCTTGGGTCAACCGCGACGAGAAATTCGGGCGGCCGCCACCATCCGGTGGATGGAGCGGGCGGGTTCGCATCGCGCAAGGCCATGGCCAACACTTGCTTCCCATCGGAGGCAGCGAAAACCTCCACAAATCCGCCGCGCGCCGCCAAAGGCAAGATCGCCCCCGGACTCCTCCCGAACCCGGGAAAAGAGCTTCCCCCAGGTTCCGCCGCCAAGCCCTCGGTGGGTGTGGCGGGAACCGTCACGGCGCGAGCCGGCAATCTTAGCTCATTGTCTCCGAACGCGTACTTGGGCGGATAAGGATCCAGGCTGCCGGGCTCCTGGCGCGGACTCTCCTTTTGGGTGCTATTCCACTTGGTCGGCAAAAAAAGCGGCGCCAGATCGAACAAAATCGCTTCGTCGCGCATGGCGGCGTCCGCCCCGGGCACAATTCCCACCACAGGCTTCGGAGGCGGAGTGCGCCCGGGCGGAGGCGGAGGAGGCGAACGAAAGAGCAAAGCCATCAGGATGGCGCACGCGATCCCCACCGCGACGGCCGGAGTCCATAGGGAGCGGGCGCCGCGCCTGCCGGGGGATGCGTCAGCGGTTTTCACCGGATCCGCTCGAAGGCGGCTCCTCCGCGCCCCAAATCACGGAGGAAAAGCCGGACGCGTGAGCCATGCTGATGATCCGCTCGACCGTGGCCGAGGGCACATCCGCTCCGGCGCGGATCAGAAGCGAAGCGTGGGTGTCGTGCGCCGTCTTGGCCTTAAGCCATGCTTCCAATTGGCTCCAGTTCAGCAGGCCGTCGCCGCCCAGGATCTGGCCCGAGTTCATCACGGTCAGGTAGCATGTGACGGACGCCGCGCCCGTCCGCGCGCCGGCGACCTGCGGAATCCGAAAATCCACCCCCAGCCCCGGCGCGAGGACGAAAGGCGAGCCGAATAGCGCGAAAAAAAGCGCGATCAGCCCGACGTTGACGTAGAAGAAAACGTCGAGGGAGCGGGGCGCCGGCTGCAGGCGCGACGCCAGGTCGAGCGGGCGCGCGATCATCGCGAAGCCGGCGGAACCGCCCCCACTCCGGGAGCCGCGCCTCTGTATTCAGTTATAAGATACCTCATGATCTCGTTGCCGGCCCATTCCATGTCGCGCACGATGGCGCGCACCCGGCCGCTTAGAAAATGATGGGCCAGATGCGCGGGAATGGCCAGCATCAGGCCTCCTGCCGTGCAAAGCAGCGCCTGCCACATGCCCCGGGCCAGCATGCTGGCCGGCATGTAATCCTGCAGGAAGGCCCTCAAAGTCTCGATGATGCCTAGGACCGTTCCGAGCAATCCCACAAGCGGGGCCACCTGGCCGATGGCCGCGATCGCGCCAAGCCGGCGTTCAAGCGCCGGCAATTCGACGATGGCCGCCTCCTGCACGTGGAAGCGCATTTCCTCCGCCGAGTCGTCGGCGTGAAGCAGCGCGGCCTTGACCACCGCCGCCACGGGGCCGGGGGTTTCCTCGCACACTGTCAGCGCCTCGACCAAACGGCGTTTGGCCAGGATGTTCTTGATGCCGTTCAAGAACGCGGTGGAGCGGATGTGGCCCCGATGCAGGTAGAGCACGCGCTCGATGAAAAGAACGATGCCGGCCGCGCCGAGCACCAGGAGCACCGCCATCATCGGGCCGCCCCGGGCAAACAGGCCGAATTCAAAAGCGAGCGTCATCATGGTTTTTTAAGGGTTCAGCCGGCTCTGTGCAACCGAAGCGAACGGCAAATTGTATTTCAACACCAGGCGCCACGCCTGCCGGGCATCGTCCAACTGCCCGCGCTGCTTGAGGAGATCGCCCAGCTCAATCAGGGTTCGTGTCATCCAGTAGCGGCCCTTGCCGCTGAGCTGGGCCGCGCGATTGGGATCTTCCAGGAGAAACGTGTGCACGACACCGTCCCACCACACCCGCTCGGCGTCTTGCAGCCGGTTGCGGCGCCTGTCCAAGTCGCCCAGGTTGAACCCCGCCTCGACCCGGACATCGGCCGGGGCGTCGACCCGGTAGAGGAGATGCTCGAAGAGATCGGCCGCCCTCTCGGCATGGGATGGATCGGTGGCCCACTGGGCGTTGTAGCATTCGGCCTTGGCGAGTTGGGCCAGCACCACGCCCTCGTGCTGCGGGAAGCTGTTTAGGAGCAGGTCGTAGTCCTGTTCCGCCTGGGAATAATTGTTCATCTCGCGCATGAGATCGCCCTGCTTGAGCCGCGCGTCGAAGACGAGGTCGCTGGCGGGGTACTTCGTCACCAGACTCTCTATATAGCGATTGGCGTCCTCGAAATTCTTGCGCTGGCCGAGCCGCTCGGCCAGGAGCGCCGCGCGATAGAGCGCGTAGGGCGCGTAGGAGCTGGATGGAAAACGCTCCGCCAATTCGGTGAGGAGTCTCAGCCCGTCCACCACCCTGTCCTGCTGCGCGTAGTGGTCCGCCTCGATGATGTAGGAATAGACCGCCGCATCGGTCGAGGGAAACTCGACACGGAGTTCTTCCAACACGTCATGCGCCTCGCCGTCCAGGGAAAGCGCAAAATAAGCCTGGGCCTTCAGCAGCGCCGACGAGCTGGCTATCTCGTTTTTCAGATCCGCATTCACGCCCTCCAGCGAATTGCCCAGCGCGACGGTCAAAGCCAGGGTCTGGTCGTACCGGCGCACGTCAAACGACAGCTTGGCCTGCAGCCACGCCATCCGAACCTTGAGCTCGGCGGGCAACGCTTCATTCCCTTTTCTGGAAGCCAGCAATAAATCGCCGACCCGGTCGTAGGCTTCGTCGCTTTTGCCGGCAATCTGCAGCATGCGGGCAAAATTCCATTCCGCCTCCCACCGGCTGGCGAAATCGTCGCCGGGAAACTGATTGAGCGCCAGTGCC
>DAISJK010000082.1:0-5039 GCA_036821505.1 Opitutaceae bacterium | reverse complement strand
AGATTCTCGTCCGTGTAGCGGATGGCGTCGATCAGCAGGCTGTCGTCGGGCTTGCCCGGCACGATGGCCGGTCCGGTGTCGCCCCCGTGGAGCATTCCCTCCTGCGTATCCAGCATGAGCCCGCCCTTGACCTTGTCGGCGTCGTGGCTGTGGCATTTGTAGCAGCGTTCCACGAAAACCGGCCGCACCCGGCTCTCGAAAAATTGCAAATCAGCCGGCGAGAGCTGCGGCGCGGGAGTCGGAGCCAGCGTGGCGGCCCGCAACGAACTCGTTGCGAGGGCCAACCCGAGCATGGGAAAGCGCCGCTTCATTCACGTCAAAAGCGGTTTGACCACATTGCCCGCCACGTCGGTCAGGCGGAAATCGCGGCCGTTGAACCTGTAGGTGAGCTTCGTGTGATCGAATCCGAGCGCGTAAAGCACCGTGGCGTGGAAGTCATGGACATGAACCTTGTCCGTCACCGCCACGGATCCGATGTCGTCGGTCGCGCCGTGCACCTGCCCTCCCTTGACGCCGCCGCCGGCCATCCACAGGGAAAAGCCCTGGCCGTTGTGGTCTCGCCCCGGGCTTTCGTATCCATTGCGGTCCCGGGTCGGCTTGCGCCCGAATTCGCCGCCCCAGACAACGAGCGTGGAGTCGAGCAGGCCGCGCTGCTTCAAGTCCGCGAGCAGGGCGGCCAGCGGCTGGTCGATTTCGCGCGCCTTTTTCGTGATGCGCTCCTGCAGGTCCTGGTGATGATCCCATCCGTCGTGCCAGACTTGCACGAAGCGCACGCCGCGCTCCACCAGGCGGCGGGCGATCAGCAGCTGGCGCCCCTCGGGCGTGTTGCCGTAGGCGGCGCGCATTTCCGGAGTCTCCTTGTTGAGGTCGAAAACGTCGGTCGCCGCGGCCTGCATGCGGAAAGCGATCTCATAGGACTCAAGACGCGACTCGAGCGCGGCGTCGCGCTGCATGCTGCGCGCCTGGATTTCATCCAACTGGTGCACCAGGTCGATCTGCCGGCGCTGCTCGGGTCGGAGCACATACTGATTGCGGATGTTCTGGATCATCTGCTGCACCGATGCGGCCTGCATGTTGATGCTCGTCCCCTGATAGACGCCGGGGAGAAACGCCGCGCCGTAGTTGGCGGCGCCGCCGGAGGGCAGGCCTCCGTTTCGCAGGGCGATGAAGCCGGGAAGGTTCTGGTTCACGGTGCCGAGTCCATAAACGACCCACGATCCCATGCTCGGCTTGATGATGCGCAGGGAGCCGGTGTTCATGAAGACCGTGGCGACTTCGTGCGCCGGGATGTCCGTGTACATCGAGCGCACGACCGCGATGTCGTCGATGTGCTTTCCCACGTTGGCGAAAAGCTCGCTGACTGGAATGCCGGACTGACCCATCGGCGTGAACTTGAACGGCGAGCCCATCGCCACGCCCCCGTCGGCGAGGGTCCGCCCATCCATCGCATTGAGTTTCGGCTTGGGGTCCCAGGTGTCGATGTGCGAGGGGGCACCCTGGGCGAAAATATGAATGACCGCCTTGGCTTTGGCCGGAAATTGCGGCGCCTTCGGCGCCATGGGATTGACGAACTGCGGAACGCCGGGTTGTGCCGCAAGGAGGTCCGACGGATCGAGCAGCGTGGAAAGGCTGAGAGCCCCCATTCCCAGGCCGAATCGGCTCAGAAATTGCCGCCGCGACAAAAAATAGTCCTCGATATTGGTCGAGTAGCCGCAACATGCATGATGATCGGTCACGGGTGACATGTGATGCCTGTTTGACGCTCCCAGCGGCCCGGAAGTTTCATGGGCAAAAGGACTGCGTCATGGGTATTCAACCCCGGCCGCGGCTCGCCTCGTAAAGCCGGTCGATCACCTCCATGTTGCGCAACGTCTCGGCCATGCCCAGCTTAGGCGGCCGGCCGTGCAGCGCGGCATCGGCGAAGTCCTCGATTTCGCGACGGTAGCGGTCGCTTTCGGCCACGGGGATCTCACGCCTTTTTTCACCAATCGTGAGGACGAGGGCGCCCGCATTGTCGAAAAACGTGTCCGCCACATGCAGGATGCCCCGGGTGCCGACAACTTCGGCGAACACCCGCTTCTCCCCGTCGAATCCGCTGTGAACCGCGGCAATCAACCCCGACGGATAGCGCATCACGGCCGAGAAAATCCGGTCGACGCCGCCGACCCGCACGCATTCGGCCGCGACCGAGACCGGCCGGACCATGCCGGTGGTCCCTGCGATCGTATCCGCCACCAATCCCGAAAAGTTGACCGGATAACAGCCCACGTCGTAGAGCGAGCCTCCTCCCAATTCCGGCTTGAATTTGATCGAGCCGGGATCGGCCAGGAAGAAACGAAAGCTCGCCTCGACGAATTTGATCTCGCCGAGCACCCCGCTGCGCAGCACCTCGGTCACTTGACGGGTGCGGTCCGTGTACCGGTACATGAATGCCTCCATCAGCGTCACGCCATTCCGGGCGCAAGCCGCGGTCATTTCGCGGCATTCCGAGGCGTTGAGGCCGATCGGCTTTTCGCAAAGAACGTGCTTGCCGCGTTCCGCCGCGCGCAAGGTCCACTCCCGATGCAGCGAATTCGGCAGCGGAATGTATACGGCATCCACCTCTGGATCGCGCAGCACCTCCTCGTAACCCGGCAAGGTGCGTACGCCGGGGAACCGCTTGTTGCATTCGGCGAGCTTCGCCGGGTCGCGCGATCCCAGCGATCGAAGCTCGGAATTGCCCGAACGCTGAATGGCCGGCATCACGCTATCCCGCGCGATGCGGGCCCAGCCAAGCACACCCCAACGGATCTTCCGGTTCGGATCGATCACCTTGGGGAAGCTTGGCCCGCCCCGCGTCAAAATGCCAAGCGGAAGTTAGGGCGGATGCACCCATCATCGAGGATCACCCGTAATATCAGTCAAAACCTATGAAAGCATCCCTGGTGCTTGTTCTTGGCTTTTTTCTCGCGGCCGGCGTCTTGTCGGCGGCTGAGCAGCAATTTAGCAGCGGCCCGGAGCGCGCGAGTCTCATCGAACTCTATACGAGCGAAGGCTGCAGCAGCTGTCCTCCGGCCGAAAAATGGCTGGATGCTCTGCGAGGCGATCCAGGCCTCTGGCGCGAGTTCGTGCCGGTCGCGTTCCATGTGACCTATTGGGACAATCTCGGCTGGCTGGACCGATTCGCCACCCCGGCATTTACCCGCCGCCAATACGCCTACGCCGACGCCTGGGGGAGCGGATCTGTTTACACGCCCTGCTTCGTGCGCGATGGCGCCGAATGGCGGCCCAACGATTCACGACCATCCCCGTCGGACGGAAATCCAGGCGTCCTGACCATCGTGCTCCTTGCCGATGGCAGATGCCGCGTCGAATTCACGCCGTCCAACGTCCCAGCCTCGTCCCAGCCATTCGAAGTCCATGTCGCCCTGCTGGGCGGCGGCCTTTCCTCACGCGTCACCGCCGGCGAAAACAGCGGCCGCACTCTTTCCCACGAATTCGTGGTGCTTGCGGTCGCCGATGCCCTGATGAATCCGAGCGGAAACACCGTGACATCTGAACTGGCTCTGCCCAAACCAGCGGAATCAGCAATCCCGCGCCGCGCTCTGGCGGCGTGGGTCACCCGCGGCGGCGACCTGCCGTCCCTTCAGGCGACCGGAGGCTGGCTGCCGTAAACGCCAGCCATCACTGACAGGCCTCGCAGGTGCCGCCGTTGCGCATGGCTTCGATCGAGCAGGCGATTTTCTCCTCTGGAGAATAGACACGGTTGACCGGCGCCGCTTCCACGGGAGCGTGGCCGTTGGATCCGTTCTCCCCTGCCCCGCCAGTTGCAAGACCCTCCGCCGTGCCGGCGTGGCCGCGGACCTCCTTCTTCATGGAGACGGTGGCCTTCTCGATGTTGGAGGCTCCGAGGGAGCGCAGGTAGTAGGTCGTCTTGAGTCCCACGCGCCAGGCATGGCGGTACATGTGACTGAGCACCTTGAGGTCGGGCGTCTTGATCCAGAGATTAACCGACTGGCTCTGGTCGATCCACTTTTGGCGGCGGGCCGCGGCCTCCACGATCCATTTCGGATCGATGTCGAACGCGGTGAGGTAACGGGCCTTCAGCTCGTCCGGAATGCGCTCGATATCTTTCACTTCGCCGTCGAAGTACTTGAGATTGTCGATCATCTCCTGGTCCCACAAACCGAGGGACTTGAGGTCCTGCACGAGGTAGGGATTGAGGACGATGAATTCGCCCGAGAGGTTGGATTTGACGAAGAGATTCTTGTAAGTCGGCTCGATGCAGGGCGAGGTGCCGGTGATGTTCGAAATCGTCGCGGTGGGCGCGATCGCGAGGACGTTGCTGTTGCGCATGCCCTGGGCGGCGATCTTGGCCCGCACGGGCGCCCAATCCATTTTGCCGCCGCGAGGAACCTCGATCTTGACCCCGCGCTCCGTCTCCAGGAGATCGACGGTATCTTGCGGCAGCAGGCCGCGATCCCACTTGGAGCCCTTGTAGGACGAATAGGCGCCGCGTTCGCCCGCGAGGTCGGAACTGGCTTCGTACGCGTAGTAGGCCACGGCCTCCATCGCTTCGTCGTTGAACTCGACCGCATCGGTGGAAGCGAACGCGATCCCCTTGATGTAAAGGGCGTTGGCCAGGCCCATCAGCCCCAGCCCGATCGGCCGGTGGCGGAGGTTGGAGCGCTCGGCCGCCTTGGTCGGGTAGAAGTTGATGTCGATCACGTTGTCGAGGGCGCGCACCGCCGTGCGGACCGTCTCGCGCAGCTTGGCGTGATCGATCGAGCCGTCGGGCTTGAGATGGGTGTCGAGGATCACCGAACCGAGATTGCACACCGCCGTCTCCTCGTTGGAGGTGTTCAAGGTGATCTCCGTGCACAGGTTCGACGAATGGATCACACCGGTGTGATCCTGGGGCGAACGGATGTTGCACGGATCCTTGAACGTGATCCAGGGGTGCCCGGTCTCGAACAGCACGGAGAGCATTTTCTTCCAGAGGTCGAGGGCCTCCACCCGCTGGCCGTGAATCTTGCCCTGCGCGGCGAGCTTTTCGTAGT
>DAISJK010000081.1:0-5043 GCA_036821505.1 Opitutaceae bacterium | reverse complement strand
GAGCGAGTGGAGATTTACCCACTCGCTCACGCTCGCAGCCACTTTTTGAAATGTTCTCTGAAGCCACGCACGCCGCCGCGAAGGCGTCATCGACCGTAAGGGCGAAGATCGAAACGCAGTCGAGCGAGCGGCAGGCGGGCACCACTCCCTCCGTGCTCAGCCAGCCGCGAGTCGGCTTGAGACCGGCCAGGTTATTGAATGCGGCGGGCACCCGGCCGGAGCCGGCCGTGTCGGTGCCCAGGGCAAAGCTGGCCAAGCCGGCGGCTACCGCCACGGCGGAACCGGCGCTCGAGCCGCCTGGGATATAATCCGGATGAAAAGGATTCCGCGGCGAGCCGTAAGGCGAGCGGGTTCCGACGAGGCCCGTGGCAAACTGGTCCAGGTTCGTTTTTCCAACGGGAATCGCACCGGCTTCAAGCAATTGCTCGACGACCGGGGCGGATTTTTTTGGCACGTAGGCGAACTCGGGACAGGCTGCGGTGGTGGGCGCGCCCGCCAAATCAATATTGTCCTTGATCGCGAAAGGCAGGCCATAGAGCGGCTGGCTGTCGCGCCCGCGGGCCTCAACGCGGCGTGCATGCGCCAGGAGTTCAGCGCGCGACAGCCGATGGATCCACACAGCCGGGTCCCCATGCTCCTCGCATCGGCGCCAAATCTCCTCGGCCAGGGCGACAGGCGTCAGTTCGCCACCGGCGTAGTTCGCGCCGAGGGCCGTGAAATCGAGCGAGAATCCGGCGTTCATATCGCTTCTATCACAACCAGCGTTTCCCCTGCGTTGACCGGCCGGCCCTCGGCGCAGCGCACCTCGCGCACGCGCCCGGCGCGGGGCGCCACGACGGTTATCTCCATTTTCATGGACTCAAGGATGAGCAGCGGCTCATCCGCTTGCACCCTCGCGCCGGGGGCGGCGTGAATTTTCCATACGTTGCCCGGGATATGCGCGGAAACACCGGTGCAGCCCGCCGGGAGCGCCTCGGGTTTTTCCGGCGCCGCCGCGGCTTCGCATCCGGCGGAAAAATTGAGCTGGCCCGATTCTTCCCAGCGGTGCCGTTCGGCCTCGAAGGCCGCTTGCTGGCGAGCTTTGAAAGCGTCGATCGACTTCCGATTGCGGAGCAGAAACTCCTGGTAGTCGCGCAGCCGGAAGGTCTCGTGTTCGATCTTCAGCTTCGCCTTGCCCAGGATGAAGTCGTCGCGGAAGCGCAGCAACTCGGCGTTGCTGACCGGGAAAAAGCGGATTTGGTCGAAGAAGCGCAGGAGCCACGGCTTTCCGCCGGTGAATTCCTCCGTCTGGCGGTAGCGGTTCCACATCTGGCAGGTGCGACCGATGAACTGATAGCCGCCCGGGCCCTCCATGCCGTAGATGCAGAGGTAGGCGCCTCCGATGCCGACCGCGTTTTCGGGGGTCCAAGTGCGCGCGGGATTATATTTGGTGGTGACCAATCGGTGGCGGGGATCGACCGGAGTTGCGACCGGCGCGCCCAGGTAGACATCCCCCAGGCCGAGAACGAGGTAGCTCGCGCCAAAGGCGATCTCGCGCACGTCCTCGATCGAATCGAGGCCGTTGATCCGGCGAATAAATTCCAGATTGCTCGGGCACCAGGGCGCGTCCTTGCGCACGATCTGCATGTATTTGCGGATGGCGAGAAGGGTGGACTCGTCCTCCCAGGAAAGGGGCAGGTGGACGATTCGCGTCGGCACCTCCATCTCGTCCACGGGGGGAAGGCGATCCTCCGCGTCGATGACTTTCGCCATCAGCTTCTCGAGCGGCAGCCGCCGGGGGTCATAATGCACCTGAAGGGAGCGGATTCCGGGAGTGAGGTCGAGCAGGCCCGGCAAGTGGTGCGCGATCAGCCACTGGTGCAGGGCGTGCACCCGGAAACGGAGGCTGAGGTCCAGGACGAGCGGGCCATATTCGATCAAAAGATACCTGTCGCCCGATCGGCGGTAGCAGACGGCGGGAGCGCCGGCCTTGGCGGGACGGGCGTGAAGCACGGCGGGCTCGATTGGGAGGTAGCCGCGAGCGTGAGCGAGTGGAGACTCATCCACTCGCTCACGCTCGCGGCCACTTGACGTCCGCAGCGTCGCGACGGCCGCATCTTGCGCTCTTTCGGCCGATAGCGCGGCGGCGGCGGTCCAGGCCCGAAACCGCACCTTGTCGCCGGGTTTGAGCTGGCCGATTTTCCACAGCTCGCTTTGGACGACCGTGGCGGGACAGACAAAGCCGCCGAGGCTCGGGCCGTCGGGGCCAAGGATGATCGGCATGTCCCCGGTGAAATCGATCGTGCCGACAGCGTAGGCGTTGTCGTGGATGTTCGAGGGGTGGAGTCCCGCTTCGCCGCCGTCTTGGCGGGCCCATTTGGGCTTCGGGCCGATTAGCCGGACGCCGGTGCGGGCGGAATTATAATGAACTTCGTAACTCGCGGTGAAGAGGTCGCGGATGTCTTCCTCGGTGAAAAAGTCCGGAGCTCCTTGCGGACCGTACAGGACGCCGATTTCCCAGTCATGGGTCAGCGGCGGGAAAAGCGCGGCGTTAAGCCGGCGTGATTTTTCGCGCGCGCCAGCTGGTCCGGGGGCATGGCGCAGCCGCAGAACGTCGCCGACGCGCAGGGCGCGTCCGGCGTGGCCGCCGAACAGCCCGAGTGTAAAGGTGGATTTGCTGCCGAGATAGTCCGGGATATCCAGGCCGCCGCGAACGGCGAGGTAGGCGCGCAGCCCGGCGCCGTCGGCGGCGCCTATCCGCAGCGTGCTCCCTTTCTTGACCGGAACGGACTCGCCATGGCGCACGGGTTTGTCGTCCAGCGTCGCCGGCATCCGCGCGCCGGTGAGAGCTATGACGGCGCCTATGTTGAAGCGGAGAGCCGGACCCTGCACGGTGATTTCAAGGGCGGCCGCCGACTCCGGATTTCCGGCCAGCCGGTTGGCGAGCCGGAACGAGAGAGCGTCCATCGGGCCTGAGGGCGGGACGCCCACGTCCCAATAGCCCACGCGGCCGGGATAGTCCTGCACGGTTGTCTGGGTGCCGCTTTCGAGGACATCGACGGTGCGGGCTTCATAAGGGAGGCCGGCCAGGGCGCGAGTGGTCATGCGTCCGGCACGAAACCGAGGCGAGGCCACAATCTGGCGCAGGTATTCAAGGTTGCTTTCCAGGCCGTGCACCTGTGTCTCCGCGAGGGCGGTGGACAGGCGCTTGCGCGCGGTCGCCCGGTCGGGGCCGCGAACGATGATCTTCGCCAGCAGCGGATCGTAGAACGGGGAGACTTCCGTTCCGCGCCGGACCCAGGTTTCGACCCGAGCCTTGGCCGGAAACTTCACCTCGGTCAGCACTCCGGTGGACGGCTGGAAATGTTTGCCAGGATCTTCGGAATAGAGGCGCACCTGGATAGCGGCGCCGCGCGGGCGAACGCGAAAACGGGCGAGCGATTTCATTTCACCCGCCGCCTGCCGCACCATCCATTCGACCAGATCGATGCCCGTGACCTCTTCGGTGACTCCGTGCTCGACCTGCAGGCGGGTGTTGACCTCCAGGAAATAAAATTCGCCGCTGGCGGCATCGAGGACGAATTCGACCGTGCCGGCGTTCTGGTAGCCCGCCGCTTCGCCCAGGCGCGCGGCGCAACTCCACAGTCGGGCGCGCTGCGCCTTGGTCAGGCCGGGAGCCGGCGTTTCCTCGATCACCTTTTGGTTGCGCCGCTGGGTTGAGCAATCGCGCTCGCCCAGCGCCACGACATGGCCGAGCCCGTCGCCGAAGATTTGCACCTCGATGTGGCGCGCCCGCTCGACGAACTTTTCGAGATAGATGCCGCCCTGCTTGAAATTGTTCCGAGCCAGCCGGTCGACCGAGGCCCAGGCGGCAGGCAGCTCCTCGGGGTTGCCCACAAGTTGCATGCCGATCCCTCCGCCTCCCGCCGTGCTCTTGAGCATCACGGGATAGCCGATGCGATCCGCTTCGCGCCGCGCTTCGGCTGGATTTTTGAGCAGCTTGCTTCCGGGCAGCAGGGGCACGCCGCTCGTCTCAGCCAGGCCCCGCGCCGAGTGCTTGAGCCCGAATGCGCGCATCTGGGCCGCAGTCGGCCCGATGAAAACAATCCCCGCCGCCGCGCAGGCCTCGGCAAAGGCCGGATTTTCGCTGAGGAAGCCATAGCCCGGATGGATCGCTTGCGCTCCGGTCTGGCGGGCGGCCGCCAGGATCTTGTCCATGTCGAGGTAGCTTTGCGCGGCCGGCGCGGGCCCGATGGCCACGGCTTCGTCGCAGGCGGCGACGTGGTCGGAATGTGCGTCGGCCTCCGAATAAACCGCGACCGATCCGATTTTCATTCGGCGCAGCGTGCGGGCGACGCGGCAGGCGATTGCGCCGCGGTTGGCGATCAGGACCTTGGTGAACATGCGCAATCGGTCATCAACCCGGCGGGTTCCAGATCAGCACCTCGATCGGCGTCGGGTTGTAGCCGTTGCAGGGATTGTTCAACTGCGGGCAATTGGAGATGAGGGCGATCACGTCGCGCTCCGCGCGCATTTCGACGTAGCGGCCGGGCCCGGAAACACCGTCCTCAAAAGTGAGGCGGCCGTCCGGGGTCACGGGCACGTTCATGAAAAAGTTGATGTTGCAGGCGATGTCCCGCTTGCCGAGCTCCGGCCGCCAGCTTTGGGCTCCGCGTATGAAGCTGTCGCGGCAAGCGTGCATGTGCTCTTTGTCGCCCGCGTACCGCATGGTGTTGCTCTCGCGGGAGCACGCCCCGCCCAGGGTGTCGTGCCGGCCGCAGGTGTCGGCCACAAGGGTCAGAAGCGCATTGCCGGCAGTCGAGATGAGCCGCGTGCCGGTGGTGAGGTAGAGCGCGGACTGGTGCCGGATCGTGTCGGAGGCGCTGTAGCGTTCGGCCGGATCGCGGGCGTCGTAGAACAGCGTGTCGGCCGCCTGATTGCCCTCCAGGTCCACGATTCGGAAAAACTGGCCGCGCTTGATTTCGCGTATCCAGGGATCGCCGGCCTCGATCACGTGACGATAAATCGCGGCGGAGGGGTCGAGGGCGCTTTCGGTCATGGCTC
>DAISJK010000080.1:0-5105 GCA_036821505.1 Opitutaceae bacterium | reverse complement strand
GCCGAATTCTTGCTAATTCGGCTACCGACCCAGGCGGTCAATGATGGGAGGGGAGCGTGGGATGCCCGGACATCATCAGGCTGGGGTGCTGTGCCACATGCGACATCAGATACAGGTTGGGCAGATAAATGGCCGCAGCGAGGAAGCCGACAAACACCAGGATGATGAGTATCAGGATGGGCTCGATCAACTTAGGCAAGTTGTGGGCGTCGCGCATGGCCTGCTCCTCGTAAATAGACGCGATCCGGCTCAAGATGGCCGAGGGATCGGCCGAGGAAGAGGCGACCTTCATCTGATCGGCCACAGACTTGCCAATCCGGCCGATCCGGTGTCGCTCGCGCAGAAACGCCTGGTACAGGCTCGCCGACTTCGAAAGATGCTCGCTGATCGCCCGGAAATACGCGGAGTATTCGACGTGATCGGCCACGTTGGCCGCGATGGCAAAGGCGTCGCGTTGGTACACTCCGGTCTGGTAGAGCATGGCCAGGGTGCGGAGGCTTCGCGAGAGGATCTCCTTTTGGAAAAGCACGCCGATCTTCGGCAAGCGCACGACCGCTTTCTGCGTCAGAGGCTGAGCCGCAATCCAACTGCGACGCATGAAAGCCACGACGGCCAGTATCGGGGGAAAGAACGCCAGCCAGGGATGGGCGGAGAGAAAATTCAGCATGTCGAGCAGGGCCTTGGTCACCGGGGGCAGCTCTGTGTGGAACTGCTTGAAATTCTTTGTGATCATCGGCAGGACGTAAAAATTCACGACGATCATGGCTACGAAGAGCAGGCCGCCGATGAATCCCGGGTAATACAGGCCGGCCTTGATCTCCCCCGAGATCATCATCCGGTTTTTCGTCATGCCGGCCAGCTTGTCGAAAACAGCCTCGAGCTTGCCGGACGTCTCGCCCTGCTCGATCATGGCGACGGCGACATTGGTGAAGGCGCCCGGAAATTGCTTCATCAGTACCGCGACGCTGGACGAGGACGCCTTCTGTTCGTAGAGCGCTGCGATTACGCCCCGGAAATAGGGAGTTTCGGCGCTCGGCGCCACGAGGTCCAGCGCCGAACGGAAATCGGCGCCCACGTGCATCGCCTCGGTCATGCCGCTGTAGAACTTCTCCATCTCGCTGACCGTGGCGGATTTTTTGGTCCAGAAGGCCCGGAACTTGCCGTCGAAGGCATCGAGCCGCTTCTCCGTCATCTCCTCGTCGTCGGCCTTGCCCGCGGCGAAGCGGGCGGCCATAGCCGAGGCCGGGGTGTACACCTCGATCTGGCGCTTGTGCCCGCGGTGTCGAATCAAGAAGACCCGGAAAATCCAGAGTGGAGCGGCGGTGGCCATGGCGATTTCGGCGAGGAGCCTCAGCCGAGGGTGAAAATCACCTTGCGCTTGGCTTCCTCAAGCGAGGTGTGGCCCTGCGCCACCCGGGTGAGCGCCTGGACCCGCAGGGGTCGGAAACCTTTCTTCTCGGCCGCGGAGCTGATGGCACGCATGCCGGCCTCCTGCCGGATCAGGTCGAACACCTCGTCGTCGGGTTCGAGGAGCTCCATGACGGCGGTGACCCCGCTGTAGCCGCGTCCCTGGCACCGGGCGCAGCGGTGGTCGTTGCCGGGCGCGTAGGTCGTCTTCGGCGGCTCGATCCCCACCTCGGCGAAAAGTCGCGCGTCGGCGGCTGTGACCGGCGCCGCGACCTTGCACATCGGGCAGAGCACGCGGATCAGGCGCTGCGACTGGGCCGCGATGAGCGTGTCTGCGACCATGCCGGGCGGGATCTTCAGGTCGGCGAGCCGCGTCGGCACGGCCGCGGCACTGCGCACGTGCAGGGTGCTGAACACCAAATGGCCGGTGTGGGCAGCCCCGACGGCCATTTCGGCCGTCTCGGGATCGCGGATTTCCCCCACCAAAATGATATTGGGGGCGGAGCGCAGGAACGAGCGCAGCAACGCCGCGAATGTGAGGTTCTTCACATTGTCCACCTGTGCTTGATGGGCACCCTCGATCAACTGCTCGATAGGGTCCTCCGCTGTCATGATCTTGATCTCAGGCTTATTCAGCTCGGTCAGCGCGGCATAGATTGTTGTAGACTTTCCGTGGCAGGTAGGCCCGGTGAATAGAAACATGCCGTCGGGGCGGGAAATCAGGCGACGCATCTGCTTCAGGTCGCTTTCCTCCATCTGCAGGTCGCCCAAGGTGCGTATGCGGCTGTCCATCCGCCGCAGGCGCAGGCTCATGTTCTGGGGCCGCTCGAAATCGCGGAACGGGGTGGATTCCACGCGAAAGTCGACTGGCGAGCCGTCGAACAGGATACTGAAGCGAGAACTCACCGCTTGGAAGAATGGACCGGAGATCTTGGCGAGGTCGCGGAGGATGCCGACCACGCTGCCCCAGCGCTGTTCACTGAAGCCGTAAAGCGTCTGAAGGACGCCGTCCTTGCTGATGCGGAAGATGCCTGAGCTGCGCTCGAACATCACGTGAAGGTCCTGAGCGTTGGCCATGATCGCCTGCCCGAGGGCCCAATGGACAAGCTGCTCGTCGGTCGTGCCGAGGCGGTCGGGATCGATCCGCCGGATCGTATCGGCTGTGAGCTTGCACTCGACAGCGTGGACAAAAGTGGCGCCCGATTCGACGACGGGAGCGCTGACGCGAACCTCGGCGTCGCGTGACTGCTGACGCACCTGGCGGAGCTGGTCGAGATCGGTAAGCGCAAAGTGGATCGGCCGCCGATTCTCATCCTCCACTTCCGCCCGGAACATGGTCGTGAACTCTTCGCACGCGGGATGGGGCGGCACTTCGTGGAACGCCACGAAAAAGGCCTCCGGGGTGCGGTTGAAGCAAAAGCCGTGGTAGTCGCGGGTCGTGCGCCAGGCCAGTTGGAGCAGCTCCCGCGGCACGTCGAGGAAGCGAACGTCGACCACGGCGCACGGCTGGCGGAGAAACTTGGCGGTCTCGCGCAGCCCGAGTGGCAGTTCATCGACCGGAGAGCCGCGTTCAGTAGCCGCGCGAGCCACAGCCTTGGCCGACGGTTCGAGGATGAAGTGGTCGAGGATGAACTGCAGAGCAGCGGCGTCGTCAGCCAGAAGGGGCGGCGTTTCCGGCAGCCGGTGGCGCGGCGTTTCGTAGCTGTGGCTGGGATTCTGCGCCCGGCTTTCTCCCAGATTTTCAGCAATCTTGTGGTAGATGTCTTCCCGGATCAGCGCGCGGCCGGACATCCAAGGGGGGAGGAGCGCCGGTTGCGCTTGCGGGTCGTAATGGCCGAGGATCAGCAGCGGGCCGATAGCGCCGACCGGCAGCCAAGGCGCGGAAGCAAGGTCAGGCCAGGCTTGGAGATGGTGGGACCAGTTGTGATAGGTGCGCAGGAGATCGAGCGGAATCCTGCCGAGCGAGAGCGGCAGTGGCGCCAGGCGCACTTCGTCGAGGGTATTCATGGGCGCCAGAATCCGCCCAGGGAATAGATAAGTTCGCGCGAAGCGCGGCCGTCGGGCTGGATTTCGAGCACCAGGCTTTCCCTCTGCACTGCCTGCAAGACGACACTGGCCCCAGCGACCAGCGGGCCGAAGCCGTCTTGGCTGTTGTCGGGAAATTGCAACGCGTCGCCCACCGCGAAGACTTGGTCGCCGATGATCACCCGGTTGGCCGCGGGCTTGGCGCCGAGCAGTATTCCCGAAATGCCGCGGGTGCCGACGGCGCTGGCGACGGTCCCATCGGAAACCATCGCGGCGTCGCGTTTGAATGAGCCGCTGTCCGCGGCGTCCTGCGCGCGGAAGGGATCGAAGAAGTTTTCGGGCACTTCCTGAGGCTTCTTGTAATCGGGTCGGATGGGCATGAACACCTCACCCGCCGCCACGGCGCCGGGGGGGGCGCCGGCGAGCAGAGCCGCCAGGACGATGGGAAGAACGGTTTTCATGGAGACGAGTCGACGTCGAACTTGCGGGGAAACGTCAATTCGATGGACAGCGAGAGCGACGTGTCATTGGCCACGTACGAGATCTCCTCCACGCGGGCGAGGGGAAAGGCGGCCTCGACGGCGCCGAGCCAGTTCAGCGTGCGGTAGAAATCTCCTGCGACCGTGATATTGACGCTCTCCACCGGAATTTTTCGGCCGTCAAAAAGGTAATTGGCGTTTGTCGTGAAGTTCCGGCCTGACGGGGAAAGCAGATTATCGACCGCGAGGGTGTCGAGCTGGCTGAAAATCTGCTCGATGCTCGCCTCGGCCGTGATCTCCCGCGTCCAGTTGCCGAGAAATTCCTCTATTGGGGCGCCGCTTTGCTTCGCCTCGTTGGCCGCCCTCTCAGAGTCCAAAAGGTTCCGCCGCGACCGGTCAAGAGCGCGGCGAGCGTCAACCAGGTCCGCGCCCGCCCGGCGGGTCCGTTCGATGCTCTTCAGGGTGAATAGGAGCAGCGCCGCGCTGACGACGAGCAGCGCGATGGCAGGAATACGATAGTGTTTCATGGCATTACCGCCTTAGGCACGTTCAGCAGGTGTTCATAGCGGAAGCCCTGAGGCACCAGGGTCTGCCTTAGATCCACGGTTTCGAACCCCAGGCGTCCGAAGAGCGCCGACATCCGCTGAAAGATCCGATTGCAGGCCGCCGGGTCGCCCAAAGTCACGACCACCAGGCGCATCTGCGGCTGGCCCTCAAGCCGGGTGAGGGACAGGCTGCCCAATTGAGCGATCGGTTTATCTTCCCGGACGCCCTGTTTGGTCGCGTCCTCGACTTCCCGGGAGAGGGCGATCAACAGAGCCTGCGTGGAGGGGCTGATCTGAAGCCAATCCCTGATTGCTCCGGCGGTCTTGGCCCGGCTGTAGGCCTGGTCGATTTGATCCGCGGCATGCTGCCGGTCCTGGTCCAGCTGCTGGGTTTGCGCCTGAAGGTTCTTCGTCTGTCGCTCGGCCAGCGTGATGCGCAGGGCATTACTCGCCGATATCGCGATCGTGGCGAGGGCTGAGCCCCAGAGAAGGGCGGGCACGAACCGCAGGCTGGCGGGCGCGAAAGGCCGCACCGTCCGTTCGGTTGGATAGAGATCGTAGCCGAGCCGCGGCCGGTCGCTGGCGCAGGCGAAGAGAGCCGCCGCCGGCTGGTCCTTGAGGGGTTGGACTACAGTAGCCGCTGGGTTTC
>DAISJK010000079.1:0-5151 GCA_036821505.1 Opitutaceae bacterium | reverse complement strand
CCTTTGAAACAGGCTGGCAAAAGCGATTCGAGTTCGGCGTAGCTGCAAGCCCGAGATTGATTCGGCACCACCAGGCAAATCTCCCCGGCATGCCGGCCGACGGCCTCAAGGAGCGGCCGCGCCCGAGACGCGCCCAGCGCGCCCACGATGACCACCGGAGCGCGTCCTTTTTCCGCCACAAGCCGGCTCAAATTGACGTCGAGCACCTCGGCTCCCTCCGGATTGTGTGAAGCATCGAGGATCAGCAGGCGACCGCCCATGCGCACACGCTCCCATCGGCCCGGCCAATCCACGCTCCGCAGCCCCTCGGCGATGGCCGCTTCGGTGATGCCCCATCGCGCCGAAAGCCGCCGCGCAGCCAGGGCGGCAGTGGCCGCATTCCAGCGCTGACAGTCGCCTTCCAGACGGGTCCGGGGATAGCGCGCCAAGTCATTGCCGAACTCATCCGCCACCGAAACGATGGGCGCGTTGAGCTTCTTGGCCACCGCCCGGATTGTTTGGGCGGCAACTTCGGGCATCCGGCCCAAGACAAGGGGACGGCCGGGCTTGATGATGCCGGCTTTCTCGGCCGCGATTTGCTCCAACGTATCGCCGAGCATGTCGCAGTGATCCAGACCGATCGAAGTGATGACGCTGACCTCCGGATCGACGATGTTGGTCGCGTCGAGCCTTCCGCCCAAGCCCACTTCGATCACGTTGAAGTCGCACCGGTGCCGCGCGAACTGAAGGAACGCCATCGCCGTCATGAACTCGAAAAAACTCGGCCGGTCGCCGGTTCCGCCCCTTGCCTCCAGGCGCTCGGCCACCGGCCGAAGCTCCGCCGTGTAAGCGACGATTTCATCTTCCGTCAGCGGCCGCCGGTCCACCTGCACCCGCTCGGACAATCTGACCAAGTGCGGCGAAGTGTACAATCCCGCGCGCCAGCCGGCGGCGCGCAGAATTGCATCGAGCATGGCCGCGACCGAGCCCTTCCCGTTTGTGCCGGCCACGTGCGCGCAGGGCACCGCGCGCTCGGGATGCCCCAGTTCGGCGGCGAGAAGCCGCATTCGGTCGATTCCAAATTTTGGCCCGGCCGCCTTGAGCCCAAACAGGTAATCCTGCGCCGCGGCGTAGGCGGCGGCGCTGGCCGCCTCTGGCGCTGAAACGATGCCGGGCATGCCGAAAAAAGCGACGGACTACTTCTTTTTGACGTGCAACGCCTGGAGCAGGCCGCCCAGACGGTCGCGCAAATCAACGCGGCTCACGATCTGATCGATCAGGCCGTGTTTGAGGAGAAACTCCGCCGTCTGAAAGCCGGCGGGAAGCACCTGCTTCGTCGTGTCGCGAATGACCCGAGCTCCGGCGAACCCGATCATGGCCCCCGGCTCCGCCAAGATCACGTCCCCGAGCGTCGCGAAGCTCGCCGTCACTCCGCCGGTCGTAGGATTGGTCAAGACAGAGATGAAAGGGAGTCCGGCCCTGCCCAGCCGGCCCAGGGCCGCGCTCGTCTTCGCCATTTGCATGAGCGAATAAATGCCCTCCTGCATGCGGGCGCCGCCCGATGAGCTGAAAATAATGCAGGGTATCTTTTCAGCGATGGCAGCTTCGATCGTGCGGGCTATCTTTTCGCCCACCGCCACGCCCATAGCCCCGCCGCAAAAACGGAAATCCATCACCGCGACGGCCAGACGAATTCCGTGGATCGAGCCTAGTCCGCATATCACCGCCTCGGGCAGACCGGTGTCCTTCTCGTAGCGTATGAGCTGGTCGCAATAGGGCTGCAGTCCGACGAAGTGGAGCGGATCGCTCGACTTGACGTCCGCGTCAGTCTCCGTGAAAGAGCCTTCATCGAGCAGTTTGGCCAGCCGCTGACGCGCCCCGATGGGAAAATGGTGGCCGCTTTTCGGCACGACCATCTGGTTGTCCTCGACCTCCTTGTTGAAGAGGATCTCCCCGGTGGCGGGGTCCTTCGTGTACACCCCTTTCGGGATGTCTTTCTTCTTCGTCTTGTGGACCGTATAGGTCGGTTTGTCGAAATGCATGCGGAAGGGTCAGCCCGTTGCGAACGCGACCGTGTCGATGCTCAGACCGCCGGCAAGCCGCAGCGCGCGGGCGCAGCTTGCAAGCGTCGATCCAGTGGTGAAAACGTCATCTACGAGGAGGTAGCGCAGCCGACAATCAAAGTCCGCGCCCCGGGCCAGTGCAAAGGCATTTTTAAGGTTAGATTGGCGGCTTTCGCGGTCGAGGGCCGTCTGGGTCGGCGTGTCCGCCACGCGGCGCAGGAGCGGGGCGACGGGAACATCCCCTCCCGCCGCTTTGGCTAATATCCTAGCAAGGAGCAGGCTTTGGTTGAATCCGCGCTCGCGCTGCTTGCGCGGGTGCAGGGGCACCGGCACCAGGGTGGCTCCGCGCGCCCGAGTCAGAACCGTCGGCGCGCGCCGAAACAGTTCCTCGATATCGGGCAGGACATAAAGTCCCCGGCGGTACTTAAGCTCGATGACCAGTGCTCGCGCCGGACCGCGAAAAAGAACCGCCGCGCAGCCGTCATCCGAAGCCGGGGCGAATTCGACCTGTGCGGCGCAGCAAGCGCAGAGATGCCGAAAAGTACCTTCCTCAACCAGGCCCTGGCAATGCACGCACGACGGCGGAAAAACGACATTGGACAGCCCACGAAGGAGCGCTTTGAGCATACCGAAGACTATAGCAAGACCTTAGGAAGTAGCCGAATTCTTACGAATTCGGCTACTCCCAGGCCCAGTTAATAAATCACTCTCTCGAGGCGAAGGCCTTGTGCGGGAGCGGTCTGCACGGATGGGATGCGGCGGCCCGATTGGAGCAACGCGCGCACCTGCGAAGGAGCCATTTTCCCCTCGCCCACTGCCACCAGCACACCCACCAGGCCGCGCACCATCTTGTAAAGAAATCCATCGGCCTCGGCGGTGATGATAAGATTCCGGCCGCGGCGACGGATTGCAAAGCGGCGCAAATGCCGCCTCGTGTCGCCCTCGCCCGGGCGGCCTGCCGCCGAGAATGCCTTGAAATCGTGCTTCCCCCGCAGAATGGCGGCGGCCTTCTTCATCGCCGCCAGATCGAGCGGACGGAATACGCACCATGAGTAGAACCGCGTGAATGGGTCGGGATCGCCCAGGCGTATCCAATAACTATAAATTTTCCCTTTGGCGGAAAATCGGGCGTGAAAATTCGACGGCACGGCTCGAATCGACCGAACTCGGATCGCCGTCGGCAACCCCACGCGCAAAGCGGCCACAAGTTTGTCCGGGCCGTGGCGCCAATCCGAATCGAAATGAAAAACCTGGGCTTTGGCGTGCACTCCGGAATCCGTGCGACCGCTGCCGTGGATCCGCACCGACTCGCCCATGATTCCCGCGAGCCGGGCTTCGATCACATCCTGGATGGCGGCGCCGCCGGCCTGGCTCTGCCAGCCGGCAAAGCCCGTGCCGTCGTAGGCGCAGACGCATTTCCAACGCATGGAAGGGGTCAGGTTGAAAAAGTTGCGTTGCAGATTTCGGCCATAGTCGAATGTCGGGCTACCAGCCGGCAACGCAACTTTTTCAACCTGACCCCTTCCGCATATCCAAAAAATCCTGAAGCAGGATCGTCGCCGCGCGCGAGTCGATGATGCCGGAGGCGCGAAGGTCGCGGCGTTTCTTCTTCGGCGTCGATGATTCGGCCTCGTGGCTCGTCAGGCGTTCGTCAACGAGATGGACCGGCAATCCCATCTCCTCGCGGAGACGCGCTCCGAACGCTTCGGCCTCGCGCGCTTTGAACCCGGCCGAGTCGTCCATATTCAGGGGATGGCCGAGGACCACGTCGGTGATGCGCCGCTCGCGCAGGACCGCAGCCAGGGCGCTCCAACGCCCGGCCGGATTGGATTGGATGAGCGCGGGCAGCGGCGTGGCCACGCCGAGTTCGTCGCCGTAGGCGAGCCCCCAGCGCCGCGCGCCGTAATCGATTCCAATGCAGCGCATCGTCACCCGGCTATCCGTAATTCGGGATGCGCGGCCGCATAATCCCGAGCATGATCGGCGAAAGCCCGTTTGAGGCGCGCCGTCGCCGTGCCGGCGCCGACTGAAAATCGGGTTTCGTCAATCGCCGCCACCGGCACGATGTCCTTGGTGGTCGACAGCAGGAGGCATTCGTCCATCGCCGGAAAATCGGCGGGGCGCACCGTTTCCTCCCGCGCCGTCACTCCGGCGGACGCTGCGATCCGGCTCAGGATGAGCCCCCGGGTGATCCCGCCGAGGATGCCGGCCGAAAGAGGCGGCGTGACCAGGGCGCCCTTGCGCACGAAGGCGAGATTGGAGACCGAGGCCTCCGTCACTTCGCCCGTCTGATTCAAGATGACGACGTCATCGGCGCCGCGCGCCCGCGCTTCCCGCAGGCAGAGCAGATTGTTGAGATAATTGCCGGTCTTCCACGCGGGGTTGAGCGCCTCGGTTGGATTTCGCCGGAGACTTGTTGCGACAGAAAGCTGGAGCCCCTTTTGCGCCTTGTCCGGCGGCACTTCCGGACACGGCTGCACCAGGAGCACATAATCCGGCCGGCCGGCCAGCGCCGTATCGAGCCCGATCGGTCCGGCGCCACGGGTGATTTGCAGACGAATATAGACTTCGCCGGCAAACTTGCTCGCGGAGCGGAAGGCTTCGGCGGTGCGGCGAATTTCCGTCAGCATGGCCCCGGGCTCGAACGGAAGCGGAAAGTGCAAGGCGCGCGCCGAGCCGCGAAGCCGCTCCCAATGTTCGTCCCATGCGAACACGACTCCGCCGTAGGTCCGCCAGACCTCGTAGATCGCATCGCCGTAGAGGAAGCCGCGGTCGAGCGGCGCAACCGACGGCTCGTTAGCCGGGTGCAGCCGTCCGTTGGTGTTGGCTTGGACGAAAGGGGACACGGGGCCGAATCCTGATGGAGTTGGCCGCACCCGAGCAAGCGCGTTGGGGACAACGCGCTCCACCCTTTCACCAAACCCGCCGAATTACTTCCGGGCTTTGACCAGCCCGAGCGCCTTCTTGATGTTCTGCACGCTGGGGAGCGAGATGCCGACTTCCTTGGCGATCTGGGCCCCCGTCTTGCCGGCTTCGGCCAGCTTCTTGACCGCGCTGCGGGTGGCGTCGGTGATAACCGCCCGCCGGCGCCGCTTGCGCGAACCCGCCG
>DAISJK010000078.1:0-5164 GCA_036821505.1 Opitutaceae bacterium | reverse complement strand
AGATCAGCCTCTCGATCTCTCGCGATGCCTCGCGCGACACGTTCCTGCGGGAATTCACCCTGATCTCACCGGAGATCCGGCTGGAGGGGACCGGCCGCACGACCTATCAGGAGGACACGCCATTCCTACAACAGCCGCTCGCCATGCAGTTCAAGCTGTGGGCGCGAGGGAGTGCCGCGGACCTCTTGAAAAGCGCGGGCGCGCTCGATTCGGACAAGGATGAGCTGGGCTATGCAGCCTGCAATGTGCCGCTGCATATCGGCGGCACATTGGAGCATCCGGACGCGAGTGAGATCCGCGAGGCCCTGATCAAGGCTGCCTACGCCCACGGCGGCGACCTGCTCGACCGATTGCTGGGGATAAAATAGGCGCCGCGTGAAAGATGATCGCGACTACAAGCTGCTGCTCTGGGGGCAGTTTCTAGGCGCCTTCGGCGACAACTTTATTCTGAAGGCGATTCTCGGCCCGCTTACCTACGAACTGGCCCGCGGCTCCATCACGATTCAGCGGGTCAACGCGGAAAATGCGCTCTTCAGCGCCGTTTTTTTCATCCCGTTCATCGTCCTGGCTCCGCTGGTGGGATTTCTCAACGACCGGATGCCCAAGACGACCTGGCTCTTCGGAGGGAATCTCATCAAGGTGCTGGGCACGGGGCTCTGCCTGGTCGGGGTCGTCGCGCCCTTGGGGACGCGCGCGCATTTTTGGCAGGTGCTCGGCTACACCGTGGTGGGACTGGGCGCCTGTGTGTATTCACCTGCAAAATACGGTATCCTGCCCGAGATTCTGCCTGCCGGACGCCTGGTCAAAGCCAACGGATGGGTGGAGATGCTCACGCTGGTGGCGATCGTGACGGGCTTGATCGCCGGAGCGGCGCTTTACGATTGGACGCGTTCGCTTCCCCTCTGCTACCTGGCCGCCCTCCTGCTTTACGGGGCGGCTCTCGCGCTCAACGCGGCGATGAAGCGCACGCCTTGCGACCCATCCGCCCGTTTCCGGCGCAGCCTGGCGGAATTCGGCGGCAGCTTGGCGGGGTATGTGCGGCATCCGCGGCTCGGCCGAATTCTGCTCGGTTCGGGCTTTTTCTGGTTCGCCGGGGCGGTGCTGCGAACCAACCTTCAGGGCTGGGGGATCGAGGTTTTCCGGGCGGCCGATATATCGAATATCACCAATGAGAAGTTGGTGCTCCTCAACGTCGGGCTCGTCGTGGGTATCGTGAGCGGCGCCATGCTCGCGGGCGAGCTGCACCGCACGGGCGATTTGAGCTGGTCGCGCCGCTACGGGTTCTTGATGGCCGCGGCCATCGCGATGCTCGGATGGCTCGGCGGCGGCCATGGAATCGCCGTGGTTGTGGCCGCGTTGGTCGCGGTGGGAATTTTCGGCGGCTTGCTTTTGGTCCCCCTCAACGCCGCGCTTCAAGCGGAGTGCGATCAGAGCAAGCTGGGAAAGACCGTTTCCATCCAAAACTTCACGGACTACCTTTCGATGCTGGCCGGAGCCGGGTTTCTCGCGGCCGCAGCAAAGTTCAATCTGACGCCGACCCAGGTTTTCCTAGCGCTCGGCGTAGCGCTGGCGCTGATCGCCGGGGCGCTGCGTTTGGCCGTCAGGAAAGACGCATGAGATTCAAGCGGCGATCGCTCATGCCCTGGTGGGTCGAGCTTCCGGGCCTCATGCTGGCCAGGCTCTTGTACCGAGTGCGTTCCAGCGGGGCGCAGCGCGTGCCGATTCGCGGCGGCGTTCTGCTGATCGCGAACCATCTTTCCTACGTCGACGTGGTCGTCCTGCAACTGGCCTGTCCGCGGCCGCTGCGCTTCATGGGTTATCGCAGGCCACAGGATTCGCCGCTTTTCGATGTCATCTTCCGCCTGGCGGGGGTCATCCCGATTGCGCCGGAGCGGCCCAACGAGGGAATCCGCCGCGCGATCAAGGCGCTGGCCGCGGGCGAATGCGTCTGCCTTTTTCCCGAGGGGCATATTTCCCGAACGGGGGAGCTCATGGCGATCAAGAGGGGGTTTGAGCTGATTGCGCGCCACGCAAAGGCGCCGGTGGTGCCGGCGGCGGTTGACGGTCTGTGGGGCTCGATTTTCTCATTTTCCGGCAACCGATATCTTTGGAAGTCGCCGCGATTGATGCCGACCGACGTTTTCGTGGCGTTCGGCCGGCCCATGGATCCCGAGCAGGCGGACGCCGCATGGGCCCGGCGCGCGCTTCTCGATTTAGGTGCGGAAGCTTTTGCGCGGCGCCCGGCTCTGGATCGGCATCTGGGCAGGGAGGCGGTGCGCGCTTTGGCCAAGCGCCCGGGACGGATTGCGGTCATTGACCGGACGACGGCGCAGAACCGTGTCTTCACGGCGGCGCGTTTGCTGGCCGCTTCCGCTGTCCTGGCCCGGCGCATTCGCGCGGGTGTTCCGGAAAAGCGGGTCGGCATCGTCCTGCCTCCCGGCGCGGGCGCGTTCGTCGCCAATCTTGCCGTTGTTTGCGCCGGCAAAGTGCCTGTGAATCTCAATTTCACGGCCGGCCGCGCCACAGTGGAGGCCAGCCTGAAGATCGCCGGGATCGGCGCCGTCATTTCGGCCGAGGCCATGCGAGCGCGGGCGCCTCATTTTCCGTGGCCCGAACGGACCCTCGATCTGCGCGCGGAACTCGAGGCGGCCGGGGGCCGTCGCGCCATACTGCCCTGGTTCGCGGCCGTCTGGCTATTGCCCAATCAATGGATTCCGCCGCTGCTTGGGCTCCCGCGCCGGGGAGGGGACCTGGAAGCGGCGCTGCTTTTCACCAGCGGCAGCGCGGGCGAACCCAAGGGCGCGGTGCTCACCCACCGCAATATCCTGGCGAACTGCGCCCAGTTCTCGGCCACTTCGATCCTGCCCGCCAGCAGCGTGCTGCTCGGCTGCCTGCCGCTTTTCCACAGTTTCGGCTTCACCGTGACCTTGTGGTATCCGCTGCTGCTCGGCTGCCGTGTCGTCACCGTGCCCAGCCCCCTCGAAACCCGCCGATTGGTCGAGGCGATCGAGGCCGAGAAGGCGACGGTGCTGATCGGCGCGCCCACGTTCCTGCGGCCCTTTCTCAAGAAGGCCCGCGCGGCGGAATTGCGCTCATTGGACCTAGTCGTGGCCGGCGCGGAGAAACTGCCCGAGGACCTTCGTCGCGGATTCCTGGAGAAATTCCACCTCGCGATCATGCAGGGATACGGACTGACCGAGACTTCGCCGGCGACCAGCGTCAACCAGCACGATCCTCCGGTGACCACGTCCACAGCCGAGCCCCAGATCGGGAATAAAAACGGCTCGGTCGGCCGCCTGCTGCCCGGCATGACCGCGCGAATCGTCGATCCCGAATCGGGAACGGAGCTGCCGCCGGCGTCCACCGGGCTGGTACGGCTGAGCGGAGCCAACGTCTTTGCCGGCTACCTCGGGGACGAGGCGCGCACGCGCGCGGTGCTGCGCGACGGCTGGCTTGAGACCGGCGACCTGGGGCGATTCGACGACGATGGATTTCTGACCATCGACGGCCGTCTTTCGCGGTTTTCAAAGATCGGCGGAGAGATGGTCCCGCATGAAGCGGTCGAACAAAAAATCATCGAACTTTTCGAACTTGATGCGGACGAGGCGCCGCCGGTCGTGATGGTGGGCTTGGCCGATCCCGCCAAAGGCGAAGCGTTGGTGCTCCTGGCGGCGGTGGACCTCACAGCCGAGGCGATTCGGGCCAAACTCCTGCCGGCCGGACTGCCGGCCTTGTGGCTGCCCAAACTCGTCCGCCGGGTTGATCGGATTCCCATGCTCGGCTCGGGGAAGCCCGATCTGGTCCGGTGCCGGGAAATGGCCGCGGCCGGGCCGGGCTGCTAACGGCTGCGCGAAATCGCGACGGCGGGAGCGGCGGGGCCGCCATGGGAAGCATCGGCGATCGGCAGTTCGAGGATGAAGGAGGCGCCCTTTCCCGCTCCCTCGCTTTTGACCGAGAGCGTGCCGTGCATTTCTTTGGCCGCCAGCGCGCTCGAGTGCAGGCCGAAACCGTGGCCGCCGGGGCGGGTGGTGAAACCGTGTCCGAAAATGCGGGTGAGGTTCTCGGGCAGGACGCCGACGCCGTTGTCCTGGACGATAAGGTGGATGGTTCCAGGGGGGCCGTTCATGATCTTCAGGGTCATGACCTTTCCATCCGTGCGGCCTTCATCCATGGCGTACTTGGCGTTGCGGATGAGATTGATGAGGATCTGCAGCACCTTGCCGCGTTCGGCAAGCACCGGCGGCACTTGCTGGAATTCGCGTTTGACCTCGACGTCGTGGCGATTGAGGGCGGACGAATTCATGCGCAGCGAGTCGTCGATCAGAGTGGCGGGATCGAGCGGCTCCACCACGCCAATCATGGTGGCGTAGGCTTGCTGCATGCTGACGATCTCCTTGATGTGATCGATATTCTTCTGCAGCGATTCGATCTCATGCAGGAGGCGGTCGCGCTCTTCGGTCGTGTGCCGGGAAAGCGACTCAAGAAATTCCGGCACCAATTTGCCTTTGGGGTCCTGGGTGAGGAATGTGCCCAGATCCGCCGCGTGTTCGCTCAGCATGCCTGAGATCTTGCCCAGGGTGTCCGTCTTCGAGTTCCGCAGCCCGCTCGCGAGGACGCTGGCGGAAACATTGAGGCTGTTGAGAACGTTGCCGACGTTGTGCAGCACGCCGGTGGCCACTTCCGTCATGCCCGCCAGCCGCGAGGCGTCGCGCAGGTCCTTGTTGGCTTTTTCAAGCGCTTCCTCCGTCTGCTTGGCGGCGGTGACATCCTGGCTGAACCCGAAGGTGCCGATGATCTCTCCGCGCTCGTTGCGCAGGGGCAGCTTGCTTGAACGGGCCCAGGTGACGCGCCCATCCGGCCACGTGAGCTTCTCGATCTTGCCCAGGACCGACTGCCCCGAAGCCATGATCGCCTCCTCGTCCTGCTTGGCCTTCTGGGCGTGAGCTGTGTCGAAGAGGTCAAAATCGCTCTTGCCGACGAGCAATTCGGGGTCGCAACCGTGCCGGGCCGCCTTGGACCGGCTCACGGCGATGAAGCACGAATTCCGATCCTTGAAATAAACCGCCTCGGGAATATTTTCGAGAAAGGCGCTGACCAAAGTGCCCTTGAGCAGCAGATCCTGCTCCTGTTCGTGCTTGCGCTTGGAACGGCTCGGAGAGAGCCC
>DAISJK010000077.1:0-5166 GCA_036821505.1 Opitutaceae bacterium | reverse complement strand
ACCGGCAACTGCCAGAGGGCGGCGAGATTGTAGGCCTCGTGGACGGCGCCCTGGTTGACGGCCCCGTCGCCCATGAAAGCCATGCAGGCGCCCTTTACGTCCTTGTACTTGAGGGCGTAGGCGATGCCGGCGCCGAGGGGCACCTGGCCGCCGACGATGCCGTGGCCGCCCCAGTAGTTGCGCGAGGGGTCGAAAAAGTGCATCGAGCCGCCCTTGCCCTTCGAGCAGCCGGTCGCCTTGCCGTAGAGCTCGGCCATGAGGGGCTTGAGCTCCATGCCGACCGCGATGGCGTGGCCGTGGTCGCGGTAGGCGGTGATCACATGGTCGTTCGGCCCCATGAGCGAGCAGCAGCCCACCGCCACAGCTTCCTGACCGATGTAGAGATGCAAGAATCCGCCGATATTGATCCCGCCCGCGCTATTCTTGGCCTGATAAGCCCGAAGGCTGCGTTCCTCGAAACGGCGGATGCGCACCATCATCCTGTAGAGCTCCATCTTCTTTTCCGCGGTGAGCGCGGCATTGACCGGCGCCGCGCTGAATGCGCCGCCGGCCGCGGTGGATTCGGTTTTTTTGGCGTCTGTGGCGCTGGGTTTCTTGGTCACGGCGGTCGATCGGATTAAGGCTAAGGGTCGAAGTTTCCGTCTGATGTCCTGGAAATCAAGCCTTACGTGACCTGTTCGATCTCCACCCGCACGGGCTGCCCCGGCATGCAGTCAGCTTTCAAAGCCACGAAGCGCTCGCGGTAGCGGTCGTAGATGGGCCAGAGAGCCGCGCGATCCGTTTCCGGAATGGGGAGCGCGTCGATCGCGGCCCGTGAAAAGAATCCGAAACGTCCTTCGCGGATATCGGGGGGCAGGGCTGCCAGGGGGCGCCGGACGCGAAAGAGGAACATGAGCCAATGGGTTTCACCCTCGTAGGCTTTTTCCGCGATCATGGCGAAGAGGTGCAGGTCGCCGGCGCCGATGACAAACCCGGTTTCTTCCCGCACCTCCCTGGCCGCGCACTCGAACGGAGATTCGCCCAGGTGCGTCTCCAGTTTGCCGCCCACGGGGCTCCAGCTGCCAAAATTGGGCGGTTTGCTGCGCAGGAGCAGCAGATGCTCGCCCGCGGCGTTTTCGAGAAAAACCAAAACGGCCAGTTTGTGGGCCAGGGTGGGGGTCGGCGCGGTTGCCATAATAGAAGGATGAATGATTCCTCCAATTCAGGCCCTCTGCAAAGCTTGTTCGCGCGTTCCGCTTCCAAGGCGGTGGGTGTCCGCGGCGAGGAGCTGGCGGAAAGGTTCCTGCGGAGGGAGCGCGGTCACCGGATATTGGCCCGCAACTGGCGCAGCCCGCGGGATCAGCGCGACGAGATCGACCTGATCGCTCTCGATGACGAGGTGCTGGTTTTCGTCGAGGTCAAGACCCGGCAGGAAAAGGCGCTCGTTCCGGCTTATTACTCGGTCAACGAACGCAAGAAGCGCGCTCTCAGACGCGCAATCGGCGCCTACTTGGCTCGCCTCCGCCCCAAGCCCCACACCTTCCGTTTTGATGTGGTGGAAGTCGCATTGACCGCAGGTGAACCAATCATCCGGCACTTTGAGAATATTCCCCTGTTTTCGAAGCACTATCGTTAGGGCAAAATTCTCATTTGTTTGCATTTCCCCCCAGCGCCAGCTTCTTAGAACCTCGCATGGCCCAAACCGCCCCGCCTCCCACTCCTCAAGGGCTCGGCAAGCACCGCGACGCGCCGCCGACGGTCGTCGTGATCTTCGGCGCCTCGGGCGACCTGACCGCGCGCAAACTGATCCCCGCGGTCTACAATCTGAGCTGCGACAATCTGCTGCCGGCGGAATTTTTTCTCGTGGGCTTCGGCCGCAAGCCGATTCCCGACGACCAATTCCGCAAGCACGCGGCGGATGCGATCGGTGAATTTTCGAGGCGCAAGCTGGATCCCAAAGTTTGGGACCGCGTCGCGGCAAACACGTCCTACGTCGCCGGCGGCTACGATGAAAAGGACGCCTTCGACCGCTTGGCCAAGCACATCGATGGGATCGAGAAAAAGATCGGCCGCGATCTCCAGTCGCTCTTCTACATCTCCACGCCGCCGTCGGTCTTTGAGCCCATTCTCGTAAACTTAGGCGCGAGCGGGCTGGCCGCGCGCCACCACGGCCAGGGCCATCAGTCGAAGGTCGTCATCGAAAAGCCGTTCGGCCACGACCTCGCCTCGGCCCAGCAGCTCAACCGCACGCTGACTTCGGTTTTCACCGAAACCCAGGTTTTCCGCATCGACCACTACCTCGGCAAGGAGACGGTGCAGGACCTCCTGGTGCAGCGGTTCGCCAACGCGATTTTTGAGCCGCTCTGGAACCGCAATTTCATCGACAGCGTGCAGATCACGGTGGCCGAAGACGTGGGCGTTGGCAGCCGCGGCGGCTACTACGAGCAAAGCGGCTGTCTGCGCGACATGCTGCAGAATCACACCATGCAGCTTTTGGCGCTGACGGCGATGGAGCCGCCGGTCTCGCTCGATCCGGAAGACGTGCGCGACGAGAAGGTCAAGGTGCTCAAGGCAATCCAACCGTTGGCGTTGGGATTGAATGGAGACATGGTCCGCGCCCAGTACGGCCCGGGCATAATCGAGGGAAACAAGGTTGCTGGATACCTTCAGGAGGAGGGCATCAATCCGCAATCGGCCACCGAGACCTACGCTGCGCTGAGGCTCTCGATCAACAATTGGCGCTGGCAGGGCGTGCCGTTCTATCTGCGCTCGGGCAAGCGGCTGGCAAAGCGCGTGAGCGAGATAGCGGTGCAATTCAGGCGTCCACCCGGCACGCTCTTCGCCGAGGGCGACCGCTTCGACCTCTCGGCCAACACGCTTTCTTTCCAGATCCAGCCCGACGAGGGCCTGAGCCTCGTCTTGAACGGCAAGGTCCCCGGGCTGGATACGCGCACCCAGCCGGTGATGATGAACTTCCGCTATGACACGACCTTCGGATCCAACACGCCAGAAGCCTACGAGCGCCTGGTGCTCGACGCGATGGTCGGCGATGGAACGCTCTTCATTCGCGGCGACGAAGCCGAGACATCGTGGAAAATCTACACCCCTGTGCTCGACTCGTGGCACGAGCGGGGGCGCAAGGGGATGGAAACTTACGCTGCTGGATCATGGGGCCCGCCGGGCGCCGCCGCCCTGCTGGCCGCGCGCCAGCATGTTTGGCGCGATCCTTAGGATGGCGATTCGATGCCGTGTCTGCGCGGCCGCCCTGGCCGCCGCGCTGCCGTTCGCTCCGGCCCGCGCCGATGCTCAGCCGGAAATCTCCCGGCGCGGCCTGGAATTGTGGCTTAAAGCGGACGGCGTTGTGCATACGGAAGGCGCAACCGTGACCCAGTGGGACGATGCGAGCTCTCGCAGCAACGACGCGGTGCGCGGTTCGGCTCCCGGAGCCAATCCCGCGAATCCGATTCTTGTTGCAAGCGCGGCCAACGGCCGGCCCGTGCTCCGCTTCGACGGCTCGGACGTATGGTTTTCATTCCGACGCATCACCGACATGCGCACGATCTTCTGGGTCTTGAGCAAGGCTCCCGCCGCGTTCGGCACGCGCGCGGAACGGATCGTATTCGGCGACACCGGCTCCGGCCTGCGTTATCACGCCAATTTCCACCCCGGAGCCCACGCGAAAAGTTTCATCCTCGACGGCACTGAAAGCACCGCTTTTTTGCGGGAAGGACAAACGCGCCTGAATGGCCGGTTGATTGACGCCACCGCCACGGAATTTCCCTCGAGCCTGGGTGTCGTCTCGATGGTTGCCACCGGCCACGTGGGCGCGAGCCGGCTGGGCTACGATCGGGGTTATCCAACCCGCGGCTGGCAGGGCGATATTGCCGAGATCATCGTCTACAACCGGGTGCTTTCCGATGAGGAGCGCGCTCGAGTGGAAGATTATCTCTTCGCCAAGTACGGCATCGCCGGACAAAGCGAACCGGCGCCGCCTTCGGCCGCTTGGGCCGCGGCGGTCAGATCAGGCGCGACACCCCCGGCGCGTTCGGGCTCGCCGCGCCCATTCGTGATCGCGGCCCTGGCCTGGCTTCCCGATGGAAAATCAATCGTAACGGCGAGCGACAAGGTGCGCGTCTGGGACCCGGAAACCGGTCAGATCATACGCGCGCTTCCGGGGACTCCTGGCCCCGATGGGCATAGTCGCGGGCCGGCTCAGCCGGGGCAATTCACCGGGATCGCCTATCGAAGCGACGGCCGGATGATCGCGGCTTGCGCCACGGATCTGAAGTTGCGGCTTTGGGACGGCACGGGGAACCCGATCGATGCTGCGGGAGATTTGAAGGCGAGCGCCGCATCGTGGGATTTGGCGTTCAGCCCGGACGGCACATCGCTCCTCCTCGACGATCGCGGAAAAGTAAGCGAAGTCCGGCGATACAACTTGGCGACGGGGGCTCTGATGGCTCCTTTGACGCCGCCGGCCAAAGGGTGGGGCGCGCGCATTTGGTGGATGGGATACGATCGGGACGGCGCGCGCATCGCCGCTTCCGGTGAAACAGGCTCGGTCTGCGTCTGGGATGCGGCCACGGGCTCCCGTATCGCTTCACTCGACACGGGCTCGATCGCAGGGTCCTGCGCTTTCAGCCCGGATGGCAGAATGCTGGCGGTAGCCTGCGCGAATATGACTGCGCAAGTTTGGGACCTGGTCACCGGCAAATTGAAGCTCACGTTGAGCGGCCACGCGGCCGCTCTCAATGCGGTGGCTTTCAGCTCCAATGGCCGGATGATTGCGACCGCCGGCGACGACTCCACCATTCGGCTTTGGGATGCGTGGACGGGTCAGTTCGTAAAGAAGCTCGATGCAAATCAAGGAGGAGTGTGGTGTCTGGCTTTCAGCCCCGACGACAAAACGCTCGCCTCGGGAGGGCAGGACCTGACGATCCAACTGTGGGGTCTGCGCGAAGGGACCCTGAGCCGCACGATCGAGACGGATGTCGGGGATTAGGGAGTGTTAAATCAAGCGAAGCACCGCATAAGTCCGCTTGCCCTTGCGCATGAGGAGATACTTGCCGAAGAGCGCATCGGCGGCTGTCGCGGCGCGGCCCGCCTCGGAAATACGGACGTTGTTCAGGTAGATGCCGCCGCCTTCGATGTCTTTGCGGGCCTGGCCCTTTGAAGGACAGAGTCCCG
>DAISJK010000076.1:0-5177 GCA_036821505.1 Opitutaceae bacterium | reverse complement strand
AGCGATCTTATCAAACATCGACGAAATCGCCTGCGTCGAGCGAGGCGTCGCGGTAGCCGGCGAACTGCCGCGGGCCGTCCCCGCCGTATTGGCGGCCGAAGATATCCCGCTCGCCCTGATTCTCTGCGCTGGGCGAAGCCGCACGCAGCCGTTCGGACGCGAAAAAGGTTTCGGCGCCGTCGCTCCAGGCGATGGCGACCTCGTCGCCGATGAGTTGAATGTTGACGGGAACGGGCACTCTTTTAGCGCAGCTTATGCCCGCTCCGTTTCCCGAACGTAACTTGCGGCCATGGCTCGTGTCCGTTATAGATTCACGCCATGATCGCCACGCAAATCCGCCAGAAGGACGCCCTTTTCTATTTTGCCTCTTACCCGGCCGCCAAGCTGCTGTCCCGGGTGCGGTTCATCAGCCGCTATCATGACGAGGAGGAGGCGATCAAGGCGGAGGAAGTGCCGGCGGACGACGACGTGGGTCAATTTATCGCGCGGATCGAGCGCAGCGACAGCGCGTTCCAGCGCGAGGTTTCCCGCGCGAAGGTGGGCGCCATCCGCAATTTTTACGAAACGGCCATCTCCCAGCCGCCGATTCCCGGGACGGTTCTTCTTTTCACTCCTCAGAAGCTGAACTTCGAGGCCTGGACCGACGGCAGCGGAGTGGGGCGCATGCAGGAGCCGCAGGAAAAGTTCCTGGTGATCGACGGGCAGCACCGGCTTGCGGCGCTTGAATTTTACCAGCGCACCCATCCGGAGGAGGCGGCCGGCATCCACGTGCCCTGCATCATCTTCGACGGCCGCAGCGACGATTTCGCGACGGAGATGTTTGTCATCATCAATTCCACGCCGACGCGCATCAACAAAAGCCATCTGGTCGATCTTTACGAGCGCGTGTCCTGGGCCGAGCCGGACCGCCGCTTCGCCGCCCACATCGCCGAAATGCTTTACCGGGAGGGGGACAGCCCGCTGCGCTACCGTATCAACCGGCTCGGCGGCCGCAGCCGCCGGGAAAAATGGATCCTCCAGGCCGAACTTTTCAACGAGCTGCACCGCTGGGTGAAGCGGGAGTGGAAACGGATCGAGCACGGCGGCACCGACCGGCGCGCGGCCGCGCGGTATTATGCGATGACGCGCGATTTTCTCAAAGCCGCGTCGTCGGTCTGGGGCCCGGCCTGGGGCGATTCCGCCTCGATGGTGACCCGGCCGGTCGCGCTCAAGGCCATGCTCCGAGTTTGCGCGGATCTCGCGGCCCAGGACGCCGACCCCGAGGAGGGTCGTGCAGATCGCTGGCGCCAGCGGCTGGCCCCCTGGGCCGAACAGGCGCGGGAATTTCGCAACGAGGGCTTCTACGAGCGTTTCCCCGCCAAGGGCCAGGTCGAACGCGTCTCGCGCATTCACCGCGAACTGGCCCGCTGGGCTGGCATTCCGACCCGCGCGCGGGGTTAAAATCCCGGCGTCGCGGCGCACTCGCCGGCGAAATGCCTGTCTGTCGTGTTCTGCGCGACTTCTGCGCGACTATGGATAACCTTGAGGAGCGACTGATTGGCGCCAGAGAGGAGGAGCAGCGGCGGATCGGGGCCGACTTGCACGACGGTCTGGGCCAGTACCTGACGGGCATCGCCTGTCTGGCGGCGGCGCTTCGTGACAAACTGCGGGCGGAGCGCGCTTGCGAAGCGGCTCAGGCGGACGAACTCGCGCGCCTGGTCGGCGCCGCGATCGACCTCACGCGGGGCTACGCGCGAGGCCTGTTTCCCTTGCGGCTTGAGCAGGGCGGCCTGTGCGCCGCGCTCGAGGATCTGGTCCAACAGGTGCGGCGCGTGCACCGGGTGGAGTGCAGCTTCGAGAATGGGGGCCGCCTCTTGCGCTGGACCCCGACGCCGCCCTGCAGCTTTACCGCATCGCGCAGGAGGCGATCAACAATGCCGTGCGTCACGGCGCGGCCGACCGAATCGAGGTCAAGCTGCAGACCCGAAGCAGGCCCTCACGTCTGGTGATCGAGGACAACGGCCGCGGCTTTTCCCCCGCCGTCCGACGCTCCAAGGGCATGGGGCTCCAGCTCATGGAGCGCCGCGCCGCGCATATCGGCGCGAGCTTCAGGATCGCGCCCCAGCCGCGGGGCGGCACGCGAGTCGAATGCACGCTGGAAGGCAGCTGAGCCATCGATGAAGACGGATTCGCGTGAAAGACCCCTCTCCAGCGCCGCCCCCGCAGAAAAGCTCCGGGCCAAGTTCGGCATATTCCTCGTCGACGACCATCCGGTCACGCGCCAAGGCATCTCGGCGCTGATCAGCCGCGAGAGTCATCTCGCGATTGCCGGCGAATCCGACAGCGCGCCCAAGGCGCTGGAATTGATCGGCCGAAGCAGGCCGGACCTCGCCATCATCGACATCTCGCTTAAGAGCATGAGCGGAATAGAGCTGATCAAGAATATCAAGGCCATGGCGCCGGATTTGCCGGTGCTGGTCCTATCGATGCACGACGAGAGCCTCTATGCCGAGCGCGCGCTGCGCGCGGGCGCCCAGGGCTACGTCATGAAGCAGGAGGCCGGCGAAAAAATCATCGCCGCCATCCACCGGGTGTTGGAGGGCGAGATCTACCTGAGCGACGCGATGAGGGAAAAAATGCTCCATCGCATCGTCAAAACGAAAAAGGAGGACACCCGTTTCCCGATCGACAAGCTGAGCGACCGCGAAATGGAGGTCTTTCAGCTGATCGGGAACGGCTACAGCACGCGCCAGATCGCCGCCCGGCTCAACCTAAGCGTGAAGACGATCGACTCCTACCGGGAGCACCTGAAGCTCAAGCTCCAACTGGAGAGCGGCCCGGACCTGCTTCGCTACGCCATTCAATGGGTCAAGGACCACGGCGCCTAACGAAGGCGCCGTGGCTTTCCCGATGTGATGAGCGAGCGGAATCAGGCTCCGACGCTTTGCAGCGCGCTCTCGTTGACCCTTTGCGAGAGCTTGGTCAGCTTCTGATCGGCTGAGGTTTCCTCGTCGAGGGTCTGCTGCAGGAGCGCGGCGACTTCCCTTTGGTTGAGCAGCTCGGCGAAGGTTCGCGCGGTGCCGTAGGCGGATATCTCGTAATGTTCCACCCGTTGCGCCGCCCCGATCAGGTCGGCGTCGCGCACGGCGTCGGGCCCCTTGAGCTTGATCGCTTCGTCGACCTCCGTGATGAGCCCCCTCATCGCCTGGCAGATCTTGTTCACCGGCCCCTCGCGCAGCAGGCGAAAGACGTGCTCGAGACGGGCGACGTGCCCCTTGGTCTCCTCGAGATGCTGGACGAAGGCCGCCTTCAGCTCCGGATTGGTCGCCGCCTTCGCCAATTTCGGCAGGGCGTTGACCATTTGAGTCTCGGCGTTGTGGAGGTCGTTCAGCTCATCGAGGAGCAGTTCTTTGAATGAATTTATCGTGGACATGATATTCCTGGGTTCGTTTCTGATTTATGTTTTAGTTTAGCCGACATCTACGGCCGCAGTTTACCCAGGATCGATTGTTTTAAAATGGGAGGTCCTGCTCGTCCCGCCGTGGGGCACTCCCCCATGATTTGTCGGAGTTCAGGCCGCGCCGGCCGCGCGCTCGCGATTGAGCCAGGCCTGGCAGGCGCCCTTCAGACGGGAGAGAATATAGTACACAGTCTGGCTGCGCACCCGCACCAGCTGGCCGCCAACAATTTTCGGCACGAAATCCTGCGGCACCGCCATAATCTCTTCGGGTGTCGCGCCGTCCAGGCCGCGGCAGAGGATCGCCGCCATGGCCTTGGTCAGCGTCTGAACATGAGGCCCCAGGCTGATGCGGACGCGAGTGGCGCGGGTCCGGGGGGCCACCCGCAGGAAGACGCCGACCGTGTCGGTGCATTCCGCGTCTTTGCGGACGTCCTCCAGATCGAAGGTTTCCCCGCGGCTGGGCGCGCAGCCCGGAGCCGCGTCCGCGTACGCGATCAGGTTCTCGCGCTTCTCGTCCTCGGACAGGCTCGCGAACAGGGAGACGATTTCGGCGAGGTTTGGCGGATAATCGGACATGCGCGAGCTTGCGCCGCGATCATCCCGGCTGTTCGCCCTTGGCCACCGGGGAGCGCACCCGGTTGCCCCATTCGGTCCAAGAGCCGTCGTAATTGCGCACCTTCTCGTACCCGAGAAGATAGCTGAGCACGAACCAGGTGTGGCTCGATCGCTCGCCGATGCGGCAATAGGCGATGATGTCGGCGCCGGGCTTCAGTCCGAGATTCTCGGTGTAGATTTTCTTCAATTCCGCGGCGGTCTTGAACGTGCCGTCGTCGTTGGCCGCGGTTTTCCAGGGGACGTTGCGCGCGCCCGGAACGTGCCCTCCGCGCAGGACGCCCTCCTGCGGATATTCCGGCATGTGGGTCAACTCCCCCGTGTATTCGCGCGGCGAGCGGACGTCCACCAGAGGCTTGCGCGCCTGCGAAAAGGCCAGCGCGTCCTCGAAGAACGCGCGAATCTCGGAGTCGAAGCGGCCCGGCGGGACGGGATACTTGGCGCGAGGGTAGGAGGGCTTTTCCCGCGTGAGCGGGCGCCCGTCCGCCTTCCATTTGTCGCGCCCGCCGTCGAGGATCTTGACCCGGGTGTGGCCGAAGAGGCGGAAGGCCCAGAGGGCGTAGCACGCCCACCAGTTCGACTTGTCGCCGTAAAAAATGACGGTCGTGTCCGGCCCAATGCCGTTGCGCGCGCATACCTCGGCGAATTTATTCGGCGCGATGTAATCGCGAATCGTGTCGTCCTGCAGGTCGCCGCGCCAGTCGATGTGAACCGCGCCCGGGATGTGCCCCGTGTCGTAGAGCAACACGTCCTCGTTGCTCTCGACCACGCGGATTCCCTTATCGCTCAGATGCTGCTCCAGCCAGGCCCCGTCGACGAGGGCGTCGGGATGGGCATAAGCGGAAAACTTTTCGTTCATGGGGTCACACCGTAGAAGGCTTCGGCGCAGGCGCAAGCTAGGCCGCGGCGTAATGGGGCTTGAAAAAGACCCGGTAGACCAACCCCCCAAACAGTCCGCCCACGATTGGAGCCAGGACGTAAACGGTCAGCCAACCATGGCCGTTGACCGTGAACGGAACGGCTTTCCATCCGGCAAGCGCGCTAAACAAGCGCGGCGCAAAATCCCGCGCGGGGTTGAATCCAGCCATCGTCAACGGCCCAAACAAGGAAATCAGAAGCGTGATGG
>DAISJK010000075.1:0-5189 GCA_036821505.1 Opitutaceae bacterium | reverse complement strand
ACCGCCTTTCCCATGGACGCAACGCAGCGCTGGGAGTTGGATGTCCAGGGCCTTAAGGGATATCTCGCCTACTATTTTGAGAACAAGGTGCTCCCGCAATTTAAGGACGCGGTTCCTGGCTTGCGCCAGAATCAGACGGGCCTTTTCCTGCCCAACACGCTGGGTGGAGCGCTCATCGCCTATGCTCTTCTCCCGGGCGGCTCGATGTTCACCGCCGAAATTCCCACGATCGCGCCCGGCGATCCGCCGGTCGCCAAGCGCGGTTATCTGATCTTCGTCAAAGACGGCTTCGACTACATGATCAGCATCGAGTTGGCCGAGCGCGTGATCGAAGGCAGCGCCTATGATATGAAGCCGGCCGAGGAGGACCTGATTTTGCGGCAGCGGCTCCTGGAAATCGCCGGAAAGATGCAATTTTTAACCCCGCCCAAAAAATCAACCCCAACCCCCTAAAACTCCCATGCGCATCGAGTATTTGCTCACCTTTATCCTGATTGGCGCCCTGGCCGGCTGGATTTGCGGACTCATCGTCAAGGGCCATGGCTTCGGCGTCGCCGGCAACATCATTGTCGGCATCGTCGGCGCCTTCCTCGGCGGAATATGCCTGAGCCTGCTGGGCTTCGCCGCCTATGGCATCCTGGCTCAGCTCATATCATCCGTGCTGGGCGCGCTGCTCTTCATCTGGCTGCTCCGCTTCGTCAAACGCTAGCCCAGGAAGCGGGGTTGTCCGAAACCCGCACCCCCGTCAGATCGGCGGCCGCGGCCCAATCGGCGACGCTGCGGCCGGCGACGATCAGATCGGGAGCGATCTCGGCCAGCGGCAGAAGCGCGAATGCGCGCCGGGTCATTCGCGGATGCGGCAGCGCGAGGCGTTCACCCGACCGTTCCACGCCGCCGTAAACGAGGAGATCGATATCGATCGTGCGCGATTGAGGCCCTGGTCCGCGCACCCGTCCGAGCTCTTGTTCAACCGCCAGACATGCGTCGAGCAATGCATCCGGCTCCAGCTCGGTTTCTATTTTCGCCGCGGCATTGAGAAATTCCGGACCCTCCAAGCCCACGGGAGCCGTGGCGTAGAGCGACGAGGCGGCGACCACACGGATGCCCGGATGTCCGTGCAGCCGGCGCAAGGCTTCCGACAAATGGGCGCGGCGATCGCCCAGATTACTTCCGAGGCCGAGGTAGGCGGCGGCCGCGCTCGCAGGTGGCTTCGACGGCGACATAGTCCAGTTTTCCGGGCATGGGCGCTTCCGGCTTCTTGACCGTGACTTCGATCCCTTGCACTTGGGGCCATTCGCGCAGGATCGCATCGCAAATCCGCCGGCAGAGCGTTTCCAAAAGCTTGGCCCGGCCCCGTTCCATCAGCCGCCGGCAAGTTTTGTGCACCCGCTCATAGTCGACCGCGGCCGACAGCTCGTCCTTGGCCGCGGCCGGTCCAATGTCGAGAGTCAGAACCAGATCGACGAGGAAACGCTGTCCGACCACGTCCTCGCCCGGATGGCATCCGTGGCGGCCATGAAACTCCATATTGCTCAGGTGGATTCGTCCGGTCATCAGAAAGGGGTCAGGTTGAAAAACTTGCGGTCGCAGCGACCGCAAGTTTTTCAACCTGACCCCTTTTTCATCCGAAGTACAGCCTCCGCGACGCGCGCCGACCGAAGATTGGCCCGCACGTCATGCACGCGCAAAAGTTCGACGCCCTGGCAAACGGCGAGGACGGTCGTTGCCAGCGTGGCTTCCAACCGCTCCTCCGGCGGCAGCCCGAGCACCTGCCCGATCGCCGACTTGCGCGACGCGCCTACCAAAAGGGGAAAGCCCAGCCCGCGGAGTTCGTCCAGCCGGGCCAGAACCTCCAGACTGTGCTCCGCCGTTTTTGCAAAACCGATGCCGGGGTCCAGGATGATCCGTTCGCCGGAAACTCCGGCGGCGGCGGCGATTTCGAGGGAGCGGGCGAAGAACCGCTTGATCTTTTCGATCGTGTCGCCGGGCGCAGCGGCAAAGTCCCGGTCGTTGTGCATGAGGATCGCGGGGCAGCCGTGTTCGGCCACGATCCGGGCCATCTCCGGATCGCCCTGGAAACCATGCACGTCGTTGACCAGATGGGCGCCCGCAGCCAAAGCGGCCCGCGCCACAGCCGGCTTGTAGGTGTCGATCGAAATCGGAACAGGAACCGCCTCGATGATTCTTTCGAGGTGGGGCCGCACGCGCGCGATCTCCTCCGCGACGGAAACTTCCGAATGGCCGGGACGTGTGGATTGCCCGCCCAGGTCGATCGCGGCCGCGCCTTCGGCGGCCAGACGGACGGCTTGGGCCGCCGCCGCTTCGGCCGAGCTGAATCTTCCGCCGTCAAAAAACGAATCCGGGGTCGCGTTGACGATTCCCACGAATCGCGTTTCTCCGCCGATCGCGAGCGGGCGTCCGCGGCAATCGAGCACACGCCCCGTCAAAGGACTTCCTTCGGCAGCAGCGGCTGCAGTTTTTTCAAGTCCTGCACGCGATCGCGGTGGCACACGAGGATCGCATCCGGCGTCTCCACAACCACGAGGTCGCTCACCCCGCAGAGCGCGATGACCCGGCCGTTGGCCACGGCGATATTGCCGGTCGCATCGACCGCGACCACATTCCCCCGCACGGCGTTGCCCGCGGCGTCGGCCGGCAGATGTTTTGCCGTGGCGCTCCAGGTGCCGACGTCGTCCCAATCGAACTCGGCGCGAAGCGCCGCCACCCGGGCCGCTTTCTCCATGATGGCGTAATCCACTGAAATCTTGGGCAGCCCGGAGAACCGCTTCGCCACATAAGCGGCGGCGTCGGCGGCCGGAAAATCGCGGATGAATGCGGCGAGCGGCGGCGCGTGAACGGCGGCCTCGGCCAGAAACGCCTCCACATGCCAGACGAACATGCTCGCGTTCCATGCGAATCCGCCGCTTTCCAAGAATTGCCGCGCCTTCGCCTCGTCGGGCTTCTCCACAAAGCGCCGGACGCGCCTGAACTCTCCGTCGGCCCCTTCCGACGCGAGCGCTTCGCCGAGCTCGAGATAGCCGAAACCGGTGGCCGCGTAGGTCGGCGTCACCCCGAGCGTGAGCAGGAAATCCGGGTGCGCGGCGGCCCAGGTCAGCGCCGAGGCGAGCTGCGAGGCGAATCGGGCGCTGTCACGGATGAATGCGTCGGCCGCCACCAGCGCCATCACTCCGCGCGGATCGCGCGAACGCACCAGGGCAGTGGCCAGGGCCGCCGCCGGCGCGGTGTCGCGCCGTGCCGGCTCGGCCACAATTTGCGCGGACGGGATGAAGGGGAGCGCGGCCCGTGCTCCTTCGAGCTGCGCTTCGTTGGTCAGGACAAAAATGTTTTCGGGCAGCACCACCCCATCCAAACGGCGGGCTGTTTCCTCCAGCAGGGTGCGCGAGGAGAGCAGTCGGAGCAGGTGCTTGGGCGTGCGGGCCCGGCTCATCGGCCAAAAGCGCTCGCCGCTGCCTCCAGCCAGAATGCACGCGTAAAAATGCGGATTGGGGCGGGAGGGCTTGACCGATTTAGGCGGCATCGGGGGCAGAGTAGAGACGCCGCGGGGAAATATTCAAGGGTGAGCCAGTCAGCCCCGGGGCGTGCGCGCCGGTGAGACAGGATGGCGTGAATGGGAATTTCTGAGCCCGGGCAACCATGGCTCGAACATATTTTAAGTCGTTCGACTGCAATCGGAAGACGATCTGCCAGGCGAGGAGGCACATGGACTGCTAGGGCGAAAGCACTATGGGTCGCGTTCTAGGAATCGATTTAGGCACCACCAACTCGTGCATGGCCGTCATGGAAGGCGGCGAGCCTGTGGTGATTCCCAATGCCGAAGGCGGCCGCACGACCCCGTCTGTTGTCGCATTCACCAAGACCGGCGAGCGTCTCGTGGGCCAGGCCGCCAAGCGGCAGGCTGTCACCAATTCCCGCAACACCGTTTTTTCCGCCAAGCGACTGATCGGCCGCAAGATTTCCGAGGTGCGCGAGGAGATGAAAAGCATGCCGTTCAAGGTGGTCGAAGGCAAAAATAGCGACGTTTACATCGAAGTGCAGGTCGGCGACAAGACCGAGCAGTTCGCTCCGCAGCAGATCGCGGCTTTCGTTCTCGGCAAACTGAAAGCGGACGCGGAGGCTTATCTCGGCGAGAAGATTACGCAGGCCGTCATCACGGTTCCCGCTTACTTTAACGACTCCCAGCGCCAGGCGACAAAGGATGCCGGCAAAATCGCGGGCTTGGACGTGCTCCGCATCATCAACGAGCCGACCGCGGCTTCCCTGGCCTACGGCCTGGACAAGAAAAAGGATGAAAAAATCGCGGTCTTCGATCTCGGCGGCGGAACGTTCGACGTGTCCGTGCTCGAAATCGGCGACGGCGTGTTTGAGGTCAAGGCAACCAATGGCGACACGCATCTCGGCGGCGACAACTGGGACGAAGCCCTGATCACATGGCTGGTGGACAATTTCAAGAAGGAGCACGGCATCGACCTGCGGAAGGATCCGATGGCGCTCCAGCGGCTGAAGGAGGAGGCTGAGAAGGCCAAGATCGCGCTGTCTTCGACGCAGTCGGTCGATATCAACCTGCCGTTCATCACGGCGGACGCCTCGGGCCCGAAGCACCTCAACGTGCCGCTTACGAGGGCCAAGATGGAGCAGGTCTGCGATCCGTTATTTGAGCGCTGCATCCAGCCTTTCAAGAACTGCCTCAAGGACGCGGGCCTCACGGCGGCCCAAATCGACGAGCTCGTGCTCGTCGGCGGCATGACCCGCATGCCCAAGGTCGTGGACATCGCGAAGAATTTGGGCGGCAAGCCGCCGCACCAGGGCGTCAATCCCGACGAAGTCGTCGCGGTCGGCGCCGCCATCCAGGGTGGCGTGCTCAAAGGCGACGTGCGCGACGTGCTCCTGCTCGACGTCACCCCGCTGACGCTCGGCATCATGACGGCGGGCGACGTGGCTACGGCCATGATTCCGCGCAACACCACCATTCCCTCGAAGAAGACGCAGATCTTCTCGACCTACAGCGAGAATCAGCCCTCGGTCGAAATCGTCGTCCTCCAGGGCGAGCGGCCGATGGCTCGCGACAACAAGACCTTGGGCACCTTCAGGCTGGACGGCATCCCGCCCGCGCCGAGGGGCGTGCCGCAGATCGAGGTCACCTTCGACATCGACGCCAACGGCATCCTCCA
>DAISJK010000074.1:3507-5203 GCA_036821505.1 Opitutaceae bacterium | reverse complement strand
CGCGCAGCCCGCCCCAAAAGTGATGGTCGGTCAGGATGATGTCCTCCGAGCCATGCCGTACGCTTCCGGGCAAATCGTCAAATCCGGTCGTGCACATGTTGGTCGCGAACGGCAGCCTCACGACGCGGCGCACGGTTGCCATGCCTTCCTGCCCGCGTACCGGATCTTCAAGGTACTCAAGCACGCCCTCCAATTCTCGTCCGTATTTGATGCCTGTTTCAACGGTCCAAAGCGCGTTCGGGTCGAACCGCAGGGGCATGCTCGGGCCGAAGGCCTTGTGCAGGGCCTTCATCGCGGCGACTTCCTGATCGGGCGGAAATACTCCCCCCTTGAGCTTGATCGATTGGAATCCGAACTCCTTAACCATCGCCTTGGCTTGGGCCACGATGCTCTCGGGATCCAGCGCGGCGCGCTGACGCGCGGCGGCCCAGCCGGTTGCAGCGGGGTCGATATCAAAACCCAATTGTCCGCCGGCTCCCTCGTACTTGTAGAAGAGATAAGCGGAATAGGGCACGCGCTCGCGCACGATGCCTCCCAGAAGCTGGGCCACCGGCACGCCGAAGGCCTTTCCGGTGATGTCGAGGCAGGCCACGTCGAAAGCGCTCTCGACCTGCACGAGAGCGCGCTGATCCCACGGCTTGTCGCCGCGGGCGGCCGCGGCCTCCGTGCCAAAACGCGCGCGCAGGGCGCCGCGCAGCGCATGCCAATTGAGGGGATCGCAGCCGATGGCGACCTCGCGGGCGGACTCGAGCCGGGCATTGGTTGAGGCGCTGCCGGGCACTTCGGCCAAGCCCGAGACGCCGTCGTCGGTCACGACCTCGACGACGGTGCGCAGGGCGTAAGGCGCGTGCAACCCCGCGGCGTTTAGAAGCGGCGGATCGCCGAGCGCGATCGGCGTGATGTGGACCTGGGCGATGCGCATCGACGGGGAAGGGGTCAGGTTGAAAAAGTTGCGGTGCCGGCTGCGCGTCGGTTCCGCGACGATGATCGGAGTCGGTACCGCAACTTTTTCAACCTGACCCCTTAATTGCCGCCGCGTTCTGGCGAAGGACCGCATTCGCGCCCCCGCCGTCGCTGCCCAGCGCCACCACGCTGATTCCGAGTTCGCGGCAGAGATCCAACTGAGAAGAATTGTGCAAAAGGATGCCAGCCGCCTTGCCCGCATCGCGCGCCGCCGCCGCGACCCGGCGCAACGCGTCAAGGTAGGTCGGATGGTCGAACTGCGAAGGGACGCCCAGGCAGGTGCTGAGATCCATCGGGCCGATAAAAAGAACATCCACGCCGTCGACGGCCGCGATCTCGGCCGCGCTTCGCACGCCTTCGAGCGTTTCGATCTGCGTCATCGTCACCAGCCACTCATGGGCGTGCGCGTAATAATCGTCGAACCCGAGCCCGAAGTCGCAGGATCGCGTGAGCTTGGCCACTCCGCGAATGCCCCGCGGCGGGTAGCGCATCGCGGAGACCGCGGCGCGCGCCTCGGCCGCGTTGTTCACCATCGGCACCATGATTCCGGCTGCGCCGATATCGAGCGCCCGCTTGAACCGCGGCGGCTCGTTGACGGCAATCCGCACGATGGCTGTCGCCGGGGTCGCCGCCACCGCCTGGAGTTGATGCAGCATGGTTTCGTCGCCGCCCGGCCCGTGCTCGTGATCGAGCAGCAGCCCGTCGCTTATCCCGCCAATGGCGCGCCAATACG
>DAISJK010000074.1:0-3497 GCA_036821505.1 Opitutaceae bacterium | reverse complement strand
AGCAGCCAGTCGAACCCGGCACAGCCCGCCATTTCGGCCGTCAGCGGCGATCCGAGGTTGAGGAAGGTGCCGGCCAGCCATTCGCGGGCGAGCACGCGGGCTCGGAATTCACCTGTGAGCTTCATAGCGAAATATAGAGGCGATACAGAACCTGCGTCCCGCACTCGTCCCAGCCCGCGGCGGCGACCCGGTCGTAGAGCGTCTTCGCGCAAGCCAGGCCGGGCAGGTCGAGTTTCATCTCGGCCGCGGCCTCGATCGCGATCTTGATGTCCTTGCGAATGTGCTTCACGTAGAAACCGGGCTCGTAATTGCCGGCCAGCGCCCGCGGCGCGAGGTTCGTCATGGCCCATCCCCCCGCCGCCCCACCGCTGATGCTCGCGTGAACCTGGTTCGGGTCGAGCCCGGCCTTGCGCGCGTACGCAAGGGCTTCGCACCAGGAAATCATGGCCGAGGCCACCGCGATTTGATTGGCCATCTTGCAGTGCTGGCCCGCGCCCGAGGGGCCCAGCCGGGCGATATTCTTGCCCATGAGTTCGAAGATCGGACGCGCGCGCACGAAAGCCGTCTCGTCGCCGCCCACCATGATCACCAGCCGGGCCTCGCGCGCCCCCACATCTCCGCCGGAGACGGGCGCATCCAAAGCGGACAGCCCGCGCCGGGAAGCCGCTTCGGCCACGCGCCGCGCGAGCGCGGGGCTCGAGGTCGTCATGTCGATCAGAAGCGCGCCGGACTTTGCGCTTTCGACGATGCCCCCCTTGCCCAGATAGGTCTGCTCCACGTCGGTCGGGAAACCGAGCATCGTGATCACGATATCGGCCTCGGCCGCCGCGCCGGACGCGGAATCGTGCCAGTGCGCACCGGCATCGAGGAGCGCCTGCGCCTTGCCCTTGGTGCGGTTATAAACGTGGAGCGGATGGCCCGCGCGCTGCAGGTGGCCCGCCATGCTGCGGCCCATCACGCCCGTGCCTACGAATGCGATGGAAGGCGGCGAAGACATGGGGGACACTTATGAACCGGGAACCGGCGAAAAACAAGGGGATGCCGACTACTTCCCGAAGCCCGGGGCCAGCTTGAGTCCGAAGTAATCCCTGGCATTGGCGAAGCAGATGTTCTTCACCATCCCGCCTACGAGCTTGATGTCCGGGGGAATCGCCCCGCGCGCCATTTCCGAGCCCAGATAATTGCACAACGTCCGGCGGAAATATTCGTGGCGCGGATAACTGAGAAAGCTGCGCGAATCGGTGATCATCCCGACGAACCGGCTGAGCAGGCCCAGATTGGCCAGGGCCTTCATCTGCCATTGCATGCCCTCTTCCTGGTCGAGGAACCACCAGCCGCTTCCGAACTGCATCTTGCCCGCGATCGAGCCGTCCTGGTAGTTGCCCATCATGGCGGCGAAGACGTAGTTGTCGGCCGGGTTGTTGTTGTAGACGATCGTGCGCGGGAGCTGGTCGGTCGAGTCGAGCGCGTCGAGGTAGCGGCAGAGGGCACGGGCTTGGGGAAAGTCGCCGATCGAATCGAAGCCGGTGTCCGGACCGAGTTTGCCGAGCAGGCGCGTATTGGCGTTGCGCAGCGCGCCCAGGTGGAGCTGGAGGGTCCAGCCGCGCGCGGCGTTCCAGCGGCCGAATTCGAGCATGAGGTACGAGCCGTAGCGGGCCTGATCTTCCGGCGACGGCGCCTTGCCGGCGCGAGCGGCGTCGAAGACGGCCTTCGCCTGGGCGCGGGTGCACGGCTCGGACAGCGCCGTTTCGAGTCCGTGGTCGGACAACCGGCCGCCGGCGGCGTGAAAAGCGTCATGGCGCTTCTTCAGGGCGCTCAGAAAATCGTCGAATGAGCGGATGGAGGCCCCGGCGGTTGCGCCGAGTTTCTCGGTCCAGGAAACGAATGCGGCCGGATTGCCGACCGCGAGGGCTTTGTCGGGACGGAACGCGGGATAGACCCGCGTCTTCAGTTTGCTCGCGCGAATTTTCGCATGCAAGTCGAGCGAATCGGCCGGATCGTCGGTGGTGCAAACGGCAGCCACCTTGAATTGGGCCAGGATGTCGTGCACCCGGAGATCGGCCAGCCGACGGTTGCCCTCTTTCCAAATCTTCCCGGCGGACTTGGGATCGAATAGCTCGCCGACACCGAAGTAACGTTTCAGTTCGAGGTGCGTCCAGTGATAGAGCGGGTTCCCGATGGTATGCGGAACCGTTTCAGCCCAGGCCATGAATTTCTCCAGGGGCGGAGCGTTGCCCGTGCAGAACTTCTCGGGCACCCCGTTGGCCCGCATGGCCCGCCATTTGTAATGATCCCCGGCCAGCCAAATCTCCGCCATGTCCCCAAACCGGTGGTTATCGGCGATCTGCTGGGGGGGCAGATGGCAGTGATAGTCCAAAATGGGCTCATCCTCCGCAAAATCATGATAGAGTTCACGGGCTTGGCGGTTGCCGAGCAGGAAGTCCTCGTGGATTAAATCGGGCATACAGGTGGGGTGACGCAAGCGGGCCTTGGCTGGTGGGTTAGGACAAAAAACATCTTATGGGAAAAGGGTTGATGCATCGGCACAAGGCAATAATTCCCCAGCGCTATCCTAGCACGGTCCCGGCTCTGAGCCTCCTGAAATATCCGCGACCAAATCGGCCAAATCAGCGTAGTCATCAAGGCGCTTGCGGGCAACGGCACAGGCGGCGGCCGGGGCCAATCCGGTTTCCTCGGCCATGAATAGGATGTAGCGGGCCACGTTTCGCGCATAATTGAAGCGCCCCTCGTCGCTGATCGCGTAGAAACGTGCGCGCTGACGGTAGCCCGCGGCGGTGTGATCTCCCAGCGCGGCTTTATCCGCCCCGCCTCCCGCCGCGAGGACGAAGAGGAAATTGTACTCGAACCAGAACATGTGATCGGGGCTGGGCGGCAGAGCCTCCAGAGCCGAGCGGCAGGCCGCGGGAGAAGTGAAAACATCCGCAGGTTGGCCTTCGCGGTTCAACGCCTCTGTGATAAAGACGCGCGCCATCTTCCGCTCCGTCGGATCGGCGCCGAACGCGCCGAGCAGCGCCAGCTCGCGCGTGAAACGGTGCCAGTCGGTCCAGAGGGCTCGATCGGCCGCGTTTCCCGATGCGGCCAATGCGCGGCCCATCTCGTAGGTGTAGCGGCCGCTTGTCTTGATTTCGAAGCGGCCGCCGGTGACGGCGCCCATCACGCGATAATTCTCGGCCGACTTGCCCGAACCGGAGTGAAAGCCGACGCTCGCCCCGAATTTCTCGCAGACCGCCCACTGCCTGGCCACCAGATCTCGCAGGGCCTCGTTGTCCGTGAATGGAAAGTTTTTCTGAAAGCCGAAAGCGGGGGCCACGAAGTCGATCTTCATCCCGAGCGCCTCGCAAAGCGCGAGCATGACGGCGGTGGTTTCCGGCGTGGTCAGGCCGGGGAGTTCGTCGATCGAAAGTTCGCGCAGGTATTCGCGCCCCACCCCCGTGGTGAACGACTGCTCGCGGGCGGCGCGATAGAGTCCGTCGCGT
>DAISJK010000073.1:0-5236 GCA_036821505.1 Opitutaceae bacterium | reverse complement strand
TGCAGCCACACCACGGCTCGCAGCTGCATCGCGCTCGCAGCTGCATCACGCTCGTGGCTGCATCACGCTCGTGGCTGCGAGCGTGAGCGAGTGGCAAGTTGCCCTCGGATGGCGTCGAGCGTGCGCGCGGCCGCGCCCCGGTTCTCGCGCTGCCAGGCAGCGGCGGCGGCCGCCATTGATTCCCGCCGGGCGGGATCTTGCAGCAGCCCGCGCGCTGCGTGCGCCAGGGCGCGCGCATCGGCGACCGATTGCGCCGCCCCGCGGGCGAGCAGGTCCCTGGCCACGCTTTGAAAATTGCCCATTCCGGGCCCAAAAAGGATCGGCTTGCCCAGGGCCGCGGCTTCGACCGGAGTCTGGCCTTCGTTGTGCGGCGGAAGACTTTTGCCGACGAAGACCACGTCGGCCAGTTGGGTCAGACGGCGCAGTTCGCCGGTGGTGTCGCCCACGGCCACGTCAACCTCGCCCGAGGCCGCTCCGTCCGAGCGGAAGTGGAACCGCCACGGGCTTTCGCGCAGCAGCGGTTCAATCTCTTTTCGACGGTCGGCATGCCGCGGCACGATCAGGAGCGAACAGTTCAAGCCTGCGGCGCGCGCTTCAGCCAGCGCCTGAATAAGCGCTTCTTCCTCCCCGGGCCAGGTCGATGAACCCAGCAGGACCCATCCGGCCGGCAATCCGAGCTCATGACGAAGGCTTGAGACGGCGGCTTCATCGAGCGGCTGAATTTCCACATCGAGTTTGATGTTGCCGGTGAAGCGCATCTTTTGCGCCGGAAATCCGAGGGCGAGGAATCGTTTCTGATCCTCTCCCGAGCACGGCAGCAAAAGGGAGATATCGCGCAACATGAGACCCGAGGTCGGAGGGAAAAACGTGATGCGGCGAAAACTGCGCTTCGAAATCCGCGCATTGATGCAGACGACCGGCACGCCGCGGCGCCGGGCCCGGCGCATGTGTTCCGGCCAGCGTTCGCCTTCGGTCAATACCGCCAGATCGGGATCGACCGCCCGCCAAGCCCGGCGGGAAAACAGCCACCAATCCAGGGGGAAATAACCTATTCCGAGCACGCGTTCGGCGTAGCGTTCCTTCGCCAGGCGGTAACCGGTGCTCGTGGTCGTGGTCAGGAAGACCTCCACTCCGTCCCGTTTCAACGCCTCAAGGATGGGCTCGATGGCCAGCACCTCTCCGACGCTCACCGCTTGCAGCCAAACGCGCGGGTGGTCCGCGCGTTTGGCCGGCAGCGGGCGATAGCGGCCAAAACGATTGGGGAAATTCGTCCGATAGCCTCCCCTCCGCTTCATTCGCCGCAGATAATACGGCGACAAGAGCAGCAGCGTGGGTAGGAAGAGGATGCGGTAGAGCCAGAACACGAACGAAGCGACAGATTTGCCATTCGTGAGAATTCGGTCATCAGACCAGCAGGTCAACATTCTCAACCGATTCCCTATGCGCATGCTTCGCCTCGCCGCCCTGTTTTTCGCGCTCGCGCCATTCCTGCCGGCCGCGCCCTCCTTTCCGCAGGACGCCAGCGACCTCAAGCCGGATCCCGCGGCGACGTTCGGCGCCCTGCCCAACGGACTGCGCTACGTGGTGCGGCCCAACCGCGAGCCGCGCAATCGGGCCACCCTGCGGCTCCTCGTGCTCTCCGGCTCGCTTGAGGAGCGCGACGACCAGCGCGGCCTGGCCCATTTCCTCGAGCACATGGCGTTCAACGGCAGCACCCATTACCCTCCGGGCACGCTGGTGGAATATTTTCAGCGCCTGGGCATGAGTTTCGGCGGCGATACCAACGCTTACACGTCATTCGATCACACGGCATTCGAGATCGAGCTGCCCGATACCCGGCCCGCGACGCTGGCCGAGGGCCTGCGCGTGCTGGCGGACTTCGCGGGGGGGCTGCTGCTGCCGCCGGCTCAAATCAAGAAGGAGCGCCCCATCATCCTCTCTGAGAAGCGCGATCGCGACTCCGTCGAGTACCGTCAGTTCGTGGCTTCATTCAACTTCCTGCTGGCGGATTCGCTGCTTCCCCGGCGCGTGCCGATCGGACTGCAATCGGTCATCGAGCAGGCCGGCCGCGACCGCTTTCTGGATCTTTACGACACCTGGTACAGGCCCGAGAGAATGGTGGCCATCGTGATCGGGGATATCGATCCGGCGGCCGCCGTATCACGGATCGCCGACGCGTTCGGGGGTGTGCGCGACCGTGCTCCCGCGCGGCCCAATCCGGACATGGGCCACGTGATCACCGCGCTCGGACTGCGGGCGGGCTATGATCCGGAGCCCGAGGCCGCCGCCACAACGGTCAGCATCGACGTCATGACGCCCTATTCGTATCAGCAGGATAATTCCGCGCTGCGCCTCAAGCACCTGCCGCGGGATCTGGCTGTGGCCATCATCAACCGCCGGTTGGAGATTCTGTCCAAAAAAGAGGGCGCGCCCTTTACCAGCGCCTCGGCCACGGTGGATGAAAGCTTCAATTTTGTCCGCGACGCCGGCATCAATATCACCTGCACGCCGAATCAATGGCAGTCGGCTCTGGCTCTGGGCGAACAGGAGCTCCGGCGCGCCCTGCAGTTTGGATTCACGGTCGCCGAACTTCGCGAAGCGGAGGCCAATTACCGCAACGGGCTCGAGCAGGCGGCGGCCACCGCGGCGACCCGGCGTTCGCCCGATTTGGCGGTCGAGCTGATCGACTCTCTGGTGACGAAAACGGTCTTCACAAGCCCGGAAGAGGATCTGGCCCTGATGGGCCCGGCGCTGGATCGGGTCACTCTCGCCAACTGCGAGACCGCCCTGCGCGAGTCCTTCGCTCCGCCCGGGAGGTACGTCATGGTGTCCGGCAATGCAGAGATTCCCGGCGACGCCGAAAAAGCCATCATCGCCGCCTACCAGGCGGCCCATGCCACGGCGGTCACCCCTCCCGATATCATCGGCAACTCTGAATTTGCCTATACCGATTTCGGCCCGGCGGGCAAAATCGTCGAGCGGCGCCCGATCAACGACCTCGACCTTACTTTGGTGACTTTTGCCAACGGGGTGCGTGTGAACTTGAAAAAGACGCCATTCGAGGCGAATCACATTAGAATAAGCGTCCGCGTGGGAGCCGGCCGGCTGGTCGAACCGCGCGACCAGCCCGGCCTCGGCTTTTTCTCGGAGATGTCCTTCGCCTCCGGCGGCCTTGGCCGCCACAGCACAGACGATCTCGCGCGGATTTTGGCCGGCCGCACCGTCAGCCTTGAATTCAAGGTCGGGAACGACGCCCTGCAATTCGCCGCCGCCACCAACCGCGAGGACCTTCTGCTGCAGCTTCAGTTCCTCGCCGCGGAACTGACCGATCCCGGCTACCGACCCGAGGCGCAGAGGATCGCGCGCAAAAACATCGAAGAACTTTATAATCAGCTCGACCACGACATACAGGGCCCGCTCAACACCGACGTGCCGCGCCTGCTCGCTTCCGGCGACCCGCGCTTCGGCCTGCCTTCGCGATCGGAGGCCATGGCGCGGAACCTGGCGGAGGAAAAAGCGTGGCTGGGTCCGCAACTCGCGACCGGACCGATCGAAATCGGGATCGTGGGAGACATCGACATCGACGCGACGCTGAACGCGCTCGCCCGCACGGTCGGAGCCCTGCCTGCCCGCCGGCCCAAGCCCTCCTACGTGGAGGAACGCAAGGTGGCTTTCCCCGGAACCACCTGGACGCGCGCATTCGCGGTGCCCACGGAAATCTCCAAATCGGCGGTCCTCATCACCTGGCCGACGGCCGACTCGAGCGACATTCACCGCGAGCGGCGCCTCCTCCTTCTCTCGCAGGTACTGGATGACCGCCTGCGGATAAAAATCAGGGAGCAACGCGGAGCCTACGATCCGGAGGCCGGCAACGAGTCGAGCGACACCTTCACCGGCTACGGCATGATGCTGGCGGAAGTTGTGGTCGCACCGGAAAGCGCGCAGGAAATTCAGCAGGCCATCCTCGATGTCGCCGCGGATCTGCAGCGGCATGGCGTAACGCCGGACGAACTGGAACGCGCCAAGTTGCCGGTGTTGACGGCAGTGCACGATGCGAGGCGCACCAACGGGTACTGGCTCGATAGGGTCCTCCTCAATTGTCAGGAGTTCCCGCAGAGGCTCGATTGGTCGCGCACGCAAGAAGCCGACATAAACTCGATCACGGTCGATGATCTGAATCTTTTGGCGAAGGCCTATCTCGGACCCGACCGCGCGTTCTGCGTGACGGTTTCGCCGGCGAAGTAGAATAACAATTTGGGTCTGATCGCACGAATGTGGCCGCGAGCGTGAGCGAGTGGACGCTAACCACTCGCTCACGCTCGCGGCCACAGTCTCACGCTCGCGGCCACAGTCTCACGCTCGCGGCCACATTCCCTACCCTGAGCGACCTACGACGAGTGACGCGTTCGTCCCGCCGAAGCCGAAGCTATTGGCCAGGGCGTAGTCCACACGTTTCCGCACCGCTTGGCGCGGCGTGAAATTGAGGCCCCATTCGGCGCAGGCCGGGTCGAGCCGGTCCAGATTGATCGTCGGGGGAATCGCTCCGTGATGGATGGCCATCACGGCCGCAAGAGCTCCGAGCGCCCCGGCGCCGCCGAGCAGGTGGCCGGTCATCGACTTGATCGCGCTGACATGCAGGCGATCGCGCCCCAATTTGAAAACCGCGGCGATCGCCGCCGCCTCCTCTCCATCTCCCGCCGGCGTGGCGGTCGCGTGGGCCGACACATAATCGACCTGCTCGGGGCGCACTCCGCCATCGGCAAGCGAAAGCTGCATCGACCGGCGCGACCCCTCGCCCGCGGGCGCAAGGGATGAGAGATGGTATGCGTCGGCGGTGGCTCCGTATCCGAGCAATTCGGCGTAGATTCGCGCGCCCCGGTTCAATGCATGCTCCCGTTCCTCCAGGATGAAGGCGACCGAGCCTTCGCCGATCACGAATCCATCGCGGTCCGCGTCGAAAGGCCGGGACGCGCGCTCCGGCGCGTCGTTGCGGGTCGAGAGCGCGTGCATTTGGGCGAAGGCCCCGACTGCCACCGGGGTCAGCACCGCCTCCGCGCCGCCCGCGATCATGACGTCCGCATCCCCCCGGCGCACCGCGCAAAGCGACTCGCCGATCGAGTGGCCGCTCGTGGCGCATGCCGAGGCGATGCTCATGTTGGGCCCCCGGCAATTGAGAAGAATCGCGAGCTGGCCCGCCAGAATGTTGGGCGCGGTCTGCAGGATGAAGAAAGGGGAT
>DAISJK010000072.1:0-5262 GCA_036821505.1 Opitutaceae bacterium | reverse complement strand
GTCCTGCTGCGCGTGGACTTCAATGTCCCGCAGGACAAAAAGACGGGCGCGATCACCAACAACCGGCGCATCGCCGCCGCGCTTCCCACGATCCGATATGCCCTTGATCAGGGAGCGTCGGTCGTGCTCATGAGTCATCTCGGCCGGCCCGACGGCCAGAAGATCCCCAAATTCTCGCTCCGGCCGGTCGCGGCCGAGCTGGAGAAGCTGCTTGGCCGCCCGGTCAAGTTCCTGGACGATTGCGTCGGTCCGGAAATCGAGGCCGCTTGCTCCAAGCTCGCGCCCGGCTCGGTCGTGCTCCTCGAAAATCTCCGCTTCCACATCGAGGAGGAGGGAAAGGTGAAGCTCGAGGACGGCACCTCCCGCAAGGCGGATCCCAAGGCGGTCGAGGGCTTCCGCGCGAGCCTTTCCCGGCTCGGCGATGTTTTCGTCAACGATGCCTTCGGCACCGCCCACCGGGCGCATTCCTCGATGGTTGGCATTTCGCTTCCGGAAAAAGCGGCGGGCTTCCTGATGGAAGCGGAGCTCAATGCATTTGCGGCGGTCCTCGAACATCCCAAGCGCCCGCTGCTCGCGATTCTCGGCGGGGCTAAAATCGCGGACAAGATTCCGCTGATCAATAATCTCCTGGGCAAGGCCGACGCCCTGATCATCGGTGGAGGGATGGCCTATACTTTCAAGAAGGTGATCGACGGCATGAGCATCGGCACGAGCTTGTTCGATCCCGAGGGCGCCAAGATCGTGGCCGACCTCGCGGCCAAGGCGAAAGAGCGGGGAGTGAAGCTCATTTTTCCGGTCGACTACATCTGCGCGGATAAATTTGACCCTGCGGCTCAGACCCGGCCCGCCGACGATGCCTCGGGCATACCCGACGGCTGGATGGGGCTCGACGCGGGACCGAAATCGCGCGCGATCTACCGGGACGCGATTCTGGCTTCAAAAACCATCGTCTGGAACGGCCCGCCGGGCGTCTTTGAGTTCGACGCCTTTGCCGGATCGACCCGCGCAATGGCCGAGGCCGTCGCGGAGGCGACGGCCAAGGGAGCGATCACCGTCATCGGCGGGGGAGACACAGCCACCGCCGCGAAAAAATTCAAGGTGGACGACCGGGTGACGCACTGCTCCACGGGCGGCGGCGCCAGCCTGGAATTTCTCGAGGGCAAAGTGCTCCCGGGCGTCGCTTTTCTGGAGAACTGATCGATGACGCACCGCAAGAAGCTCATCGCCGGGAATTGGAAGATGAACAAGACGGCGGCTGATGCCGTCACTTTGGCCCAGGATGTCGTTTCCGCGACCGGCAAAAAAACCGGGGCCGATGTTGTGCTCTGCCCGCCCTACACCGCACTGGAATGCGTGGCGCGCGCATTGGAAGGCTCCCCGGTAAAGCTCGGCGCCCAAAACATGCATCCGGAAGACTCGGGCGCCTTCACCGGCGAAATTTCCGCTCCGATGCTGCGGGCCCTTTTTGTGGCCTACGTGATTCTCGGCCATAGCGAGCGCAGGACGCTATTTGCCGAGACCGACAGTTTCATCAACTTGAAGGTGCTGGCGGCCCTGAAGTACCAGCTGCGCCCGATCCTGTGTGTCGGCGAGACGCTGGCCGAACGCGAGGCCGGCGCCACCCTGAAGGTGGTGCAGGCCCAAACCGAGCGCTGCCTCGAAGGAGTGGGCGCCTCGCTCGCTCCTCAAGTGGTCATCGCCTACGAGCCCGTCTGGGCGATCGGCACGGGCAAGAATGCCACCGCCGAACAGGCCCAGGAGGTGCACGCATTCATCCGCGGTCTTCTGACCAAGCTTTTTTCCGAATCTGTGGCGCGTAAAACGCGAATCCTCTACGGCGGGTCGATGAAGCCGGCGAACGCCGCTGAATTGCTCAGCCAGAACGATATCGACGGCGGGCTGATCGGCGGCGCGAGCCTCGAGGCCCGCAGCTTCTCGGAACTGATAAAAGCCGCCAACGCGACCTGAAAAACGGGATGGACAACAAAGCTGCGCCGGTCTTTCCTGATCGCCCCTAAAAGAAAGCCATGTCCCTTCCCATCATCATCGGCATTCTCATTATTTCCGGACGCACCGGGAACCGGGACGTGGCGTAATCGACGAATCAGCGCCAAGCATCGACACCCGGGCTCCCGAGACGCCCGGGTTTTTTGTTTCATGAGCACCTCATCCGTTAAAATCTACGATACCACCCTGCGCGACGGCACCCAGGGTGAGGGCATCAGCTTTTCCGTGGCGGACAAGCTGATGATCGCCCGCCGCCTGGATCAGTTCGGCGTGGACTACATCGAGGGCGGATTTCCCGGATCGAACCCGCGCGACATCGCATTTTTCTCCGAGGCGGCCAAACTCAAGCTCCAGCATGCGCGCATGGCGGCCTTTGGCTCCACCCGGCGCGCCGGGACCCGCGCGTCCGAGGATCCCCAGGTGCGCGCGCTCTTGGACAGCGGCATGCCCGTCCTCACCATCGTGGGCAAGACCTGGCTCCTGCACGTGAAGGAAATCCTGCGCACGACGCAGGAAGAAAACCTCGCCATGATCGAGGACACCGTGCGCTACCTGGTCGCCCAGGGGCGCGAGGTCATCTACGACGCCGAGCACTTTTACGACGGCTACCTCGACAATGCCGACTACGCCTTGAGCACCCTGGAGGCGGCGGCCCGCGGCGGCGCGGCCAATTTGTCGCTCTGCGAGACAAACGGAGGCAAGCTCGTCCCCGATGTCGAGCGCATCACCGCGGCGGCGGTCGCCCGCTTCGGCGGGGATAAGATCGGCGTGCACTGCCACAACGACAGCGGGCTCGGCGTAGCGGTATCGCTGGCCGGCGTCAAAGCCGGGGCCAGGCTCGTTCAGGGCACGATCAACGGCTACGGCGAGCGCGTGGGAAACGCGAACCTGATCACGATCCTACCCAATTTATTCCTCAAGATGGGCCTCACGGCCCACTGCGCGCCCAATCTTGAGCAGTTGCGCGACCTGTCGCTCTTCTTCGACGAATTGGCCAATTTGCGGCCCGATCCCAAGGCGCCCTTTGTCGGGCACTCGGCTTTCGCGCACAAAGGCGGGCTTCACGCCAACGCCGCCCAAAAAGTGGCCCGCAGCTACGAGCACATCGACCCCGCGCTGGTCGGCAATCGCACCCGTGTTCTCGTCTCCGACATGGCCGGCCGCACCAGCCTCGCCCTCAAGGCCCGCGAACTCGGCCTCGAACTCGACGAAAAGAACCCGGAAATGAAGAAGCTCGTCGAGGAGCTGAAGGCGCGCGAATTCCGCGGCTACGAATACGAGGCGGCCGACGCGTCGTTCAAGCTCCTGGTCGCCCGGTGCCTCGGCAATCGCAAGTCATTCTTCGAGGTGGAAGGCTACCGCGTCATCATTGAGCGCCGCCACGAGGGCGAGCTTTGGGCTGAAGCCACGGTGAAACTCAAGATCGGCGGCAAGTCCGTGCACACCGTCGCCGAATCCACCGGCCCGGTCGGGGCGCTCGACCAAGCGCTGCGGCTGGGCTTGGAAAAAACCTATCCGCAGCTTAAGCAGCTCAAACTGCGCGACTACAAGGTGCGCATCCTGGATAGCAACCGGGGCACGGGGGCCCAAACCCGCGTGCTTATCGAAAGCGGCGACGGCCGATCGATCTGGGGCACCGTGGGCGTGAGCGACAATATCATCGACGCAAGCTGGGAAGCCCTGAGCGACTCGGTCGAGTACCTGCTCATGAACACCGCAAAGTAAGGGGTCAGGTTGAAAAAGTTGCGGTCACCGCGACCGCAACTTTTTCAACCTGACCCCTTCAAAGCAGCGGCGCCAGCAGCCGGCTCAGGTCCTCGAGCACTCCGCCGAAGAGACTGGGATACTCAAGGCTGTGCCTCGGCTCCACGCAGCGCGCAATCAGCGCGTCCGCCCAGGCATTCATCGCCGCCACGTCGTGTGGGGAATAGACAAGCACCCCGATCTCGAAATTCACGAAGAGGCTCCGCAGGTCAAAATTCGGCGAACCGAGCAATCCCACTCGATCGTCCACGATCACGGCCTTTGCGTGCAACATGCCGTCGGGGTAGTGCATCACGCATCCGCCCGCCAGGCGCAGCTCGCGAACAAACTGCCTCCGGGCAAAGTCGGTGACCGGATGGTTCGAACGGGCTGGCACCACCAGTGTGATCTGGCGGCCGGCGCGGGCTTTGACGATGAGGGAGCGCTGGAGGACCTCATCGGGGATAAAATAGGGCGTCACGATCCGGATCGTGCGCTCGGCATCCTGGATCATGGCGATGATGCCCTCGTACAAGGGATCGCCCGGCACGTCGGGCCCGCTCGCCACGACCTGCAGCTCGCTCTCACCCCGCCGCTTGACCACGTGCGCCGGGATTTCTTCGTGGAGCGTTTTCGCCAATTGGCGCGTGGCGAAACACCAGTCGGCGATGAACACCTCGTTGAGAAGCGCCGCCGCCGGGCCTTCGATGATCGCGCCAAAATCGAGCCAGCGCTTCCGGTAGGGCGTTGGGCCCATATAATCCCGCGTGAAATTGCGGCCGCCGACCATCGCGGTGGTGTGATCGAAGATCGCAATCTTCCGATGATTGCGCAAATTGGCCGAAGTGCGCGAGCCGATGGGGAGCACCGGCATGAACCGCCCGACTTCGCCGCCCGCACGACGCAGCGGATTGACGAAAAAGAGGCTCGAAACGAAGCATCCGAACGCGTCCAGCAGAAGGCGCACCTTCACTCCCGCCCGCGCCCGCTCGGCCAAGAGCTGCACCAGCCGGCGGCCGGTCTCATCGCGGCCCAAAATGAACGTAGTGATATGGATGCAGTGCTTCGCCTCGCGGATATGCCGCTCGAGCAGCGCGAAAGCTTCCTCGCCGGTGATGACCAAATTGAATTTGTTTCCGCCGACCGGTCCTCCTCCGCCCGCCGCAGTCACAGTCTGCGCCACGGAGCCGGAGGGATTGGCTTCCGGGCAGACCAGCGTGCCAGGCAGGGTCGTGACGAGGCGCGATTTTCGCTTGGCAAGCCGCCGGAGCTTGCGCCCCCCCAGGAGCAAGTACAGCGGCACCCCCACATACGGCAGCAAAACGATGACGAGCAGCCAGGCGAACGTATTGGCTGGCGCGCGCTTCTCCCTGATCAGCTTGGCCACGAGAAAAAACGCGAGCAGGAGACCCAGTCCCGTGAAGAAATGGGGGAGGGACTCCTTTGCTAGGAAGTGCTCCAAGGATTCGTGCAGGCGGCCCAGCATGGCTCGAAAATGGGGGTTCCGGCCCA
>DAISJK010000071.1:236-5303 GCA_036821505.1 Opitutaceae bacterium | reverse complement strand
ACTATCCTAAAGGGGGTGCGATGCGAGCTCAGCAGATGGGAGACCGCGGTCAGTCCGACTCCAGCGATCAAGCCGTAGATCGCGTCCGCCGTGGCCGTTCCCAGGACGGTCAGCAGCCCGACCAGCCGCCCGTCCGCAAGCGTGCGGCGGATGCACAAAATCCCGACGGGACCGATGGGAGACGCGATGATGAACCCTACGACCCAGGCTTTTAAGAAAACCTCCATCGCCAGGCCGCTGAAAAATCAGCCTGTCACGCCGGCACGGGGGCGTCGGCGTAACGGGCGATGCTCACGACGGAGTAGCTTTCCTCCGATGTGCCGGTCTTGACCTTGACCGTGTCGCCCACCTTCCGGCCGACGAGCGCGCCGCCAAGGGGCGTCTTGTAGGAGATGATCTGATGGTCGGGATCGCTGTCCCAGGCGCCAAGAATGGTGTAGCGCGCCGGTCCGCCGTCGGCGACGCGCAGCAGTTCGACCACGCTGCCGACCCCGATTTGGTCGGGCGAGGCGTCGCGAAAATCGGTGACGCGCGCGCGGGCCAGCTCGCGCTCGAGCTGGGTCTTCTGGGCCATGAGCACCAGCTGGTCCTGCTTGGCCATCTTGTATTCGGAGTTTTCGCGCAGGTCGCCGTGCTCGCGCGCGTTGGCGATGGCCCGGGAATTTTCCGGTATCTTCTTCGAAACCAGGTTTTCGTATTCCTCGCGCCGGCGGTCATAGCTCGCGCGGGAGACCAGCACCTGCTCCTCTTTGGCCTCGGCGTCGATCGCTACCAGGGATTGGATATTGGGGAAGATCTTGATGAAACGGGCCAGGAGCGACTTCTTGGTCAGCTCCTCAAAGCCCTGGTTCAACAACAGGGTATTGGCCAGGTCGCGCGCGGTCTCGGGATCGGCGGTCGCCAGAAGGTCGGCGATGAGATCGGTGTCCTCGCTGAGGATTTCCGCCAGAGGGATGCGCCTCGCGCTCGCCGCCTGGAGCGCCTCGTAGTCGATCGCGAAGAAAATGGCGCTGAGCAGGCGCGGCGTGATCAAGTCGTGCAGGAGCTTGGCGAACTTTTTCGCGTAGCGGTTCTTGACGATCCAGAGCAGCACCGGGGCGCGGAGGTTCTGCTCGGTCTGCCAGCGCTTGAGCGTCGCGGCGAGGTCGTCGGCGTGGCCCTGCTCGACCAGAAAGTTGATGCATTCCGTGGTGAACTTGCCCTCCGAAACCTTGAGCAGGCTGAACACGACGTCGCGGGATTCGACCGGGTGCGTCTGGCGGATCAATTCGAGGAAACGCGACTGGAAATGAACCGGAATCTTTTCGGCTATGGCCGGCAGGTCGCGGACGTTGGCCACCAAAGTGGCCGGGGAGGGCTCGAATGACGCCGGATCGGCGCCGAGGAGCTTGGCCAGGTCGTCGCGCACGCTGGCGCCATAGAGCCGTTCGGCCGCGTCGATCTGATTGCTGTCCTTGACCGCCTCGGACAACCCCTTGAGCACGCCGGAGAGGTCCGCCTTGATTTCCTTGCGGCCGACGGCCGCCACCATCTGGTCGGCCAGGGCGATGCGCCGGCGCGCCGAACGCGTGGAATTGAACTGATCCAGGATCTCATCTTCGACCGAGATGGGGATCTCGCGAAGGATGTAGCACTCCGTCTTCTTTTCCGGCACCGCTATGCGCGGGTCCTTGGCCACCGTCTTGCGGGCCACAGCCCACCACTTTTTGAACTTTTCCTCGCCAACCACTTGCGCGAGCGTCAGCTCAAGGTCTATGGCGGTGGTGGCTTTGTTGGGATACGCCTGGAGGGCGCTGGCCACGAGTTCGGCCGGATCTTCGGCTATGAGCCGGGCGATCTCTTCCGGCTCCGTCGCCTTGCGCACCAGCAGATGGGCTTCGGGCAGCACGTCCATCGTCGTGACACAGAATACCGGGTCCATGCCGTGCGCCTGCTTGTCCTTGAAATCGATCGTCAGGCGCTGGGTGGCCTCGTCGTAAGCCTTGATCTTTCCGAATCCCCAACTGCGGTGCACCACGTAGGCCCCGGGCTCCATCGCCTCGAGCTTGGGCTTCACCGTCTTCAAAGATGGGTGTTTGGCGACTAATGCGGAAACAGCGGAGGAATTCATGGTGGCGTGAGCGAGAGCCTGAACCGGAGAGTTGAACGGACCCCGAGGGGGAATGTCAAACTGCGTCTGGATGAGTGTGGTGGCTCGATTTGATCGAAAATAGGCTATGGGTCGCTCAAGCGCGTTGGGGACAACGCGCTCCACCCGAGGCAAATCGAGCCACCACCTTTGGTTAGGGCACGATCTCGGCCACCTTCATCCGCCTTTCCACCTTTTCCGTGCCGCTCAGGAACGTGTAGGCAACTTCTTCGGCATTGGCCTGCAGACGCTCGTAGCGCGGCGTGTCCCATTTGTCCACGGTCTCGCCATCAATGCGGCTCACCAGGTCGCCCGCCGCCACTCCCGCGGCGGCGGCCGGCGAGCCGGGAATCACGCCGACCACGCGCCAATAGGCCGGCCGTTTGTCGAAACTCATGCCCGTGCTGCGGCGGCTGGGCACGGCGATGGGATCGGTCGCATCGCGATAGAAGGTCGCAAGATTGCGGCCTTGATCGAACGTGATGGAGAAGTTTTTCAGGATCAGGCCCCCGATGCCGGAGATGCCGCTCGTGATCTCCACGATCGGACGCGGCACCGCATAACCTCCGATGAAAAGCGTCTCGGCCAGCCGGCCGATCTGCTCGGTGCTGTCGCCGGTCAGCGTGCCGTAGGTAAGGCCCGCGGTGGGGCCAAATGCGAATTTTGGGGCAATGCCGTCGGGATCCAAGACCAGCGCCTCGTCGGATCCGGAATCGATCAGTGCGGTAAAGGGACGCCCGCCCAGGCGCACGTCGACGAAGGGAGTCTTCTCGGCTGCGTCGAAAGCGACAGCCGTGCCGGGTCCCGGCGCCGAACCGCGCGGCCGGAGCACAAGTCGGCTGTGAGGGTAGTCCAGGGTGAGCAGCGTTTCGTGGAAAAAGGGGAAGCCGAGGATGCCGTCGATCTTCACGCCGAGGTCGGCCGACAAGGTCGAGCAATCGTAAATCAGCACCGGTACAGTGACGAAGCGCATGGCGCCCAGTCGAAGTTCCTCCAAGGTGGCGGCCGGCAGGACCGTTGTTTCGCCTCGGGACGTGCGGATCTGAACTCTGGAAAGTGCGGAGGGAGACGGGGAATTCCTTGCGGCGTAACGCTGCGCAAATTCGGCGGTGACCAGGGTGCTTGAGGAACCGGTGTCGACCAGGAAGTGCCAGGGGCCGCCCTTGTCCCACTTCGCCTCGACGATCAGGTAGCTGTCGAGCATCTGCGCCGGCAGGATGACCACCGGCGCGCCGAACTTGGTGCTGCCGGGCGGCGGCGGAGCCCGATGCAGCGTGACGCAGCCCGTCAGCAGCATGCAGAGGGGCCAGAGCGCTCCGCGTGCGCCTTTCATTTCACGGGCTTGGGTAGTCGGGCGCTGAAGGCCAGGGCGCCGACGGCCATGACCGCGGCGACGACGAAGACGGTGCGGGAGCCCGCCGCCCAGAAGATCACGCCGGCCAGCAGCGGGGTGATCGCGCGGGATAGGGAGCCGAGGGAGCGGTAGATGCCGAGGACGCGGCCTTGCTCGGAAGGGCTGGCGTACAGCGAGATCAACCCGGAGGTCGCGGGATTGACCAGCCCCGAGCCGGTAGCGAGCACCGCCAGGCCGGCGTAGAGCATCCAGGGCTGCGGAGCCAAGCCGATGGCCAGCAGCCCAAGGAAGGAGAAGACGAGGCCGTAAGCCAGCACGCGCACTTCGTCCATCTTCTTGAGCAGGCGCCGCACCAGGACACCCTGCACCAGGACGGCCACAAGACCGAGGAAGACCAGGAGCTTTGTGTTCTGCGCATCGCCGTAATGGAAGCGCTCCGCCGCAAGAAAGGTGAGGGATGACTCCATCGCGACAAAGGCGACGGAATAAACGAAGGCGACGACATTGGCCCGCCGCACGTCGGGATTGTCGAGGAGCAGGATCGCGCGCAGGGGATTGCGGATCCGGGTGTCGCGTTTTTCGGCGTGAGCCGCCGGCGGCAGGGTTTCCTTAAAATTGCGGGCGACCCACGCGAGATTTAGAAGACAGAAGGCGAACGCGAGCAGCGCCGGCATCGAGAACGGGTTGATGCCAAAGCGGGCGAGAGAGGGATGGCGGGTCAGCAGGTTGAGGGATACGCTGATGCCGCCGATGGCGGGCCCGGCAATCAGCCCCAGGCCGAAGGCGGCGCCCACCAGGCCCATGGCTTTCGAACGCTCCTGGCGCGTGGTGACGTCGGCGACCGCCGCCGTGATCACCGAGAGATTGCCGCTGAAGGCTCCACTGACCGCACGCGAAAGAAGGAAGAGCCAGAAAGAGCCGCTGAAAAACCAGATGAGATAGCCCGCGGTCGTGCCTGTCACCGTCACGAGCAACACGCCGCGCCGGCCGTGCCGATCGGAAAGCGAGCCCCAGAAAGGGGCGAAGATGAACTGCAGAATGGAATACAGCGAGGTGATGACGCCGCCAAAGAGCACGGCTGCGAAGGCGTGGTCCTGTCCCAAGGCGTGGGCCAGGGCGTTGCTTTGCGCCAGGAGCCAGCCCAGCACGCCGGACTGGCCGTCGACCCGCAGGTAGTAGTCGATCAGGTGCGGGCCGAGCGGGAAAACGATCGAGAAGCCCACCAAGTCGATGAACAGGGTGAGAAAGATGACGCCGAGCGAGAGCGCGCGGGCGGGCGCGGCGGCGGGGGGCGGAGCGGAAGCGGGCACGGAGGGCGGCCTCCCGTCACATGCGATACGGCAGGGGAAAACGCGCCATCAGGTCCCTCGCGCGCTTTCCGACCGAAGCGACCGTGGCGGCTTCATCGGGGGTACCGATCGCTTTAAGCACTTTGTCGATGCAGTCGGCGATCTCCTCCATATCCTTTTCGACCAGGCCGCGGGTCGTGACCGCCGGAGTGCCCAGCCGCAGGCCCGAGGCCTGGAACGGCGAGCGGGTTTCGAAGGGAATGGTGTTTTTATTGCAGGTGATGTGCGCGAGATCG
>DAISJK010000071.1:0-226 GCA_036821505.1 Opitutaceae bacterium | reverse complement strand
GGGCCTTCTTGGCCGTCAGTTCGGGGAAGTTGCCGCGCAGATCGACGAGGAAGAGGTGGTTGTCGGTGCCGCCGGACACCAATTTGTAGCCCCGCCCTGTCATGGCGGCCGCGAGCGCCCGCGAATTTTTAAGGATCTGGGCCGAATACGTCTTGAACTCCGGCTTCAGGCATTCGCCGAAGCAAACCGCCTTGGCCGCGATCACGTGCATCAGCGGGCCGCCCTG
>DAISJK010000070.1:0-5332 GCA_036821505.1 Opitutaceae bacterium | reverse complement strand
GAACATGATGGACATGCTTCACGCCGGGAGCAAGAGGAAGGGGTCAGGTTGAAAAAGTTGCGGTGGCCGGCACCGCAACTTTTTCAACCTGACCCCCTTGCTTATACTAGCCTCAGCCTCTCCTAGGCGGCGCGAACTTCTCGCGCAGCTCGGGCTTGCGTTCGAGGTCGAGGCGCCGGAGGTCGTCGAATACGAGGAAGCCGCCGCCGATCCCCGCTCGCTCGTGGCGCACAACGCCGCGCTCAAGGCGGACTGGGCGGCGGCGCGGCACCCCGACGCCTTCGTGCTGGGGGCGGACACGGCTGTTTTCATCGATCGCACGGTGCTCAACAAACCCCGCGACCTGGAAGACGCCCGCACGATGCTCCGGCGACTCGTCGGGCGCACCCATACCGTGTTCACCGGCGTCGCGGTGCGCCGCGCGGCCGCCGGATTGAAAATCGACGAAGGCGTATCGAGCGAGGTCACCTTCAAGCCGCTGGACGACGCCGCGATCGACCAGTACCTCGCGCAGGTGCACACCCTGGACAAAGCGGGCGCCTATTCCATCCAAGAGCGCCGCGAGCTGATCGTTGCGGGCTACCGGGGCTCGTTCAGCAATATCATGGGGCTTCCGCTCGAAGCGACGAAACAAATTTTGACGCGTTGCGGTCTCCTGGGTTAAGTCCGACAGCTCGCCAGCATCCGCCGATTCATGACTCCTTCCGCCGCTCCGCCCCCGACCGAGGCTCCCCGCCGCCGCCGGTCGCTGCCGCTTCCGTTTCGGGATCCGGATTCGCGGTCTATCCAGATCGGCGTGGCGGCCACGCTCATCATCCATCTTTTGCTGCTCCTGCTGGCGCCGCGCATCCTGCGGATGGATACTTTGCGCTCGGCGGCCCGCCCGCCCGCCCGGCACCAGCCGTTCAACATCCGGGTGATTCCTCCTCCGCCCGCGGCGCGTCCACCGCCGCCCCAGAGGTTCGTCGAAGCCAATCCGAACGCGCCGTCCAACACGCCCGACAACACGAAAAACTTCAGCTTCATGAACCAGCAGGCGGCCCAGGAGAAGCCGACTCCGAACCACAAGAGCGACATGCCGTCCACTCAGGGCCGCAAGGACATCGAGTCGAACCAGATCGTCACCGGCCAGCTCAGCAAACCCCAGCCTGTCGTCCCGCCCGCTCCGCAAACGCCGCCGAACCCGGCGCAGGCCCAGGCTTCCCCGCGGCGGGAGCAGAATCCGCTCCCGGGATTCGAAAAGGACGAAGGGAAGAATCCGGAAGGCTACGCCAGCAACGTCATGAAGCCGACGGACAACGCCCAGGCTGTTCCCAACAAGGTCGAGGGCTCCAAAGATGCACCGCTTGACGATAGCGCGACCGCGACCATCGCCAAGATCGACCCCAATCATCCCAGGGCGCGCCCGACGCTCGAGCAACGGGTGCGCCCGGCCATCTTTCGCGACAATCAGTTTGGCACGGAAAATATGGGCATCACGGCCCTCGATGCCCGGTTCAATAATTACGGCGTCTACCTTCACCGCATGCTCGAGATCATCCAGCAGCAATGGGACAATCTCATCGATGCCAGCCGGACCTATCCGCCGGAAGGCTCCGAGGTCACCGTCACGTTCCGGCTTAATTCGAAGGGGCAGATCGTGGAGATCGTCAATCACAAGACCACGTCGAACGAGCAGGGAACCAACGCCTGCATCGGCGCGATCAGAATTCCGGCTCCCTACGACAAATGGACCGATGACATGATCGCGGTGATGGGCAACGAAACCGACCTCACCATCGTCTTTTATTACGAGTGACGGCGCCCGGGGAGCACTTCTGGGCCGGCCTGCCGCTCGGGCGGGGCGTGACCCTGCTTCGCCGCGACACCAATGGGCTCGCGGCTTTTTCCAAGCCGGAAGGCGTGCTTTCCCATCCGAATTCCGAACGGGATGAAAACCGATCGCTGCTCCGCGCGCGCTACGATCTCGACGGCGAATATTTCGAATGGAACGCCCCCGCCTGCCGCCTCTGGCTGCTCAACCGGCTCGATTCCGCGACCTCGGGCGTGATCCTTGCAGCGGCCGATGGCGCGCTGGCCGCAGCCGTGAAGGCGCAATTCAAGCGCCGCGAAATCGGCAAGGCTTACTGCGCGCTGGTATTCGGCGCCCCCCGGCCACCCGTGCAGGACTGGCGGGATCTTCTCGCCGTGGATAAACGCGGCGGCCGCATCCGCGCCTCCACGGCCGGCCGGGTGCCGGCCGAAAGCCGCATGAAGCTTTTGCGGCAGTCCAGGGGCGACCCGCAGCTCGCGCTCATCCGCCTGGAGCCGCGCACCGGGCGCAGCCATCAGTTGCGGGTGCAATGCGCCCGGCGCGGCCTGCCGATTGTAGGCGACCAGACCTACGGAGATTTTTCCCGCAACCGCGAATTCGCGCGTTCGACGAAAGTGAAACGGCTTTTCCTGCATTCGCTCGAAACGAATTTTGCCTACGAGCTGGGCGGTCGCACTCATCAGTTCTCGGCGCAGGCCCCGCTTCCGCCGGAATTCGAGGAGTTTTTATAGCCATTTTCAATCCACTCGCTCACGCTCGCAGCCACTAGCTTTATCGCATTCACCATGATCCTGCCAAAGTCGAACCGCCTTACACCCGCACAACTGGCCGAAGTCACGTCTGTTGCGGCCGAATTCGGCTGCAAAATTCAGCCAATTGTCGGCGCGGTCCGCACCATCTACGCCATCGTCGGCGACGAGCGCGACGACTTGATGATCAACCGTTTGGAAGGTCTGGATTACATAGAGCGAATCGACCGGATACAGTCGCCCTTCAAGCTGATGGACAAACGCTCCGACCTGGCCAGCCACCGGATCACGCTGGGTGGAGTGACGCTGCGGGAGGAGCTCTTCATTATCGCCGGGCCATGCACAATCGACCCGAAGAACCCCAACTATTGTTACGAAACCGCGGCTGCGGTGAAAGAGGCGGGCGCCCACGTGCTGCGCGGCGGCGTGTGGAAGCCCCGCACCAACCCTTACACGTTTCAAGGCGACGACAAATCGCTCGATATTCTGATGGAGGCTTCGCGGCGCACGGGACTCCCCGTGGATGCCGAGGTCATGGACGAGCACCAGCTGCGGCTGGCCCTCGGCGCCGGAGTGCACATGCTCCAGGTGGGCGCGCGCAATGCCTTAAACTATTCGCTCCTGCGCGCCATCGGCAGGGCGGTTGCGGAGCGCGACACCGTGGTCCTGCTCAAGCGCGGCCTGCATATGGGGCCTCTCAACGAATTCATTTCCGCCGCGGAATACGTCGCGGCCTTCGGCAATCCCAATGTCATTCTCTGTCCGCGCGGCACGGCCCCGGCGCTCGACGGATACCGCAACCATCCCGATGAGAGCATCACGCCGCTCCTCAAGGAAAAGACCTGGGCGCCCGTGGTGGTCGATCCCTCGCATTCGGTGGGCAAGGCATCCTACGTCCCGGCCTGCGCCCTGGCGGCCGTGGCCTACGGCGCCGACGGCCTTTGCATCGAGGCCCACGTCAGCCCGAATCACGGCATCGGCGACGATCCGAAGCAGGCGCTGACCCCCGACGTGCTGGCCGAGACCATTTCCCAGGCCAAGCGCCTGTGGGCGACGCGCAAGCCGGTTAAGGTATAGCCCCGGACCACTCGCTCACGCTCGCAGCCACGTCTCGCTCGCAACTGCTTCGTGCTCGTGGCTGCGTCGTGTTTGTGGCTGCGAGCGTGTTTGTGCCACGAGAGTGTTTGTGGCTGCGAGCGTGAGCGAGTGGTCCGAAAGCCCGGCTACAGCAAATTCAGCTGCGCGTCGTTCTCGTCCGGCTTGACCGTGATCTTTTTCTTCGGCTGCGCCGCCGGCGCGGGCAGGGTGACTGTGGCGTCGTCGCCCTCGAGGCGGGCGAGAATTTCCCGAGCCCGGTCGATCACGGCGAGCGGCAACCCGGCCAGCCGCGCGACCTGGATGCCGTAACTGCGGTCGGCCGCGCCCGGCACGACCCGCCGCACAAACACGATCTCGTCGTTCCACTCTTTCACCGTCACGGAAAAATTGCGCAGCCTCGGCAGATGCCGCGCAAGCTGGGTCAGCTCTTGGTAGTGTGTGGCGAAAAGGGTTCGCGGGCCGCGTTCGCCGCCGCGATGCAGGTGCTCCGCCACCGCCCAGGCGATGCTCAACCCGTCGTAGGTCGAAGTGCCGCGTCCGATTTCATCCAGGATGATTAGGGAGCGGTCCGTCGCATGGTTCAAAATATTGGCGGTTTCGTTCATCTCGACCATGAACGTCGAGTCCCCGCGCGCCAGGTCGTCGCTTGCTCCTACCCGTGAGAAAATTCTATCCACCAGCCCGACCCTGCAGGAGCTTGCCGGCGTCCAGCAGCCGATGTGGGCCATGAGCGCGATCAGCGCCACCTGCCGGATGTAGGTCGATTTGCCGGCCATATTGGGGCCGGTCAAAAGCGCGATCTGCGCGTCGTCGCAGGCTAGCCGCGTGTCGTTGGGCACAAACGCGGCGGCTCCTGCCGTCCGTTTCAGCATCTGCTCCACCACGGGATGCCGCCCGTCGGCGATCTCGAGCGAGTTGCCCTCGTCGAGTTCCGGTCGGCAGTAGTTCCATTCGCGCGCCAAGGCGGCCCAGCCCGCAAGGACATCCAATTCGGCCAGCGCGTCGGCAGTGCGGGCAAGGGCCGCCGACTGGCGCACGACCGCCTCGACCAGCTCCTGAAAAATCTCCCGCTCGCGAGCCAGGGCGTTCTCCTCCGCGTGGAAAATTTCCTTTTCCTTGCGGCGGAGATCTTCCGTCACGTAGCGCTCGCCGCCGACCGTAGTCTGGCGTCGGACATAGTCGGCCGGCACAAGATGGAGATTCGCCTTGGTCACCTCGATGTAGTACCCGAAATTACCCGTATAGCGTATCTTCAGGCTGCGGATGCCGGTGCGCTCCTGCTCGGCCCGCTCCAAGTCGGACAGCCAGGTCCTGTTGTCGCTCGTCAGTCCGCGCAGCCGGTCGAGTTCGGTATCGTGGCCTGCCCGGACGCAGCCGCCTTCGCCGATATCGGCCGGCAACTCGTCGGCCAGCGCCCGGGCGAGATATTCCCGCAGTTCCGCGAACGCCTCGATCCGGCCGCCTAAGGCCGCCAATTCGGTGCCCTCGCCGCAGGCCGCAAGTTCGCTACGCAGCGGCGGAAGCTGGGCGAGAGTGTCCCTGATCCCTCCGAGTTCACGCGGATTGCGCAGCCGGTTTTGCAGCCTGCCCAGGATTCTCGGTACATCGCGCACGGGGCCGAGCAATTCGCGCAAGGCCGAATCGATGCTGCTCAGCGAGGGTAATCCCGCAC
>DAISJK010000069.1:0-5346 GCA_036821505.1 Opitutaceae bacterium | reverse complement strand
AGGTCGGGGGCGTCGCCTTGACCGGCCTCGCAACCGGCACGGCGTTTTCAACCCTGAACGGTCAAACGCTGGGACCATCCACGGTCACCGGCACCTTATCCACGGGAAAAATTTCGGCGGTGATCAGCGCCTTGCGCGAACAAGGCGAAGTGCGGGCCGTCTCCAATCCATCGGTGGTGAGCCTCAGCAACCAAACGGCCTTCGTGAAGGTGGGCACCGAGCAGACTTTCTTTTCGCGCGCCAGTTCGACCACTGTCAACCAGGCGGGCGCGACCGCGCCGTTCTCGACCACCCAGAGCAGCTACACCCAGAACGCGATCACCATCGGCACGGTGCTCTATGTGACTCCGGAAGTGAACCGCGACGGCACCGTGACCGTGGATGTGCTTCCCGCCATAACCCAGCTGATCGGGGTCGATACCTCCCCGGACGGCGAGCAGACCGCGCCGAGGATGGACATCAAGTCGCTTTCGACGATCGCGCGCCTCCATCCCGGCGAATCGGTCATGATCGGGGGGCTGATCCGCGATGAGACGGACCGAAGCGGGAGAAAAGTGCCCTTGCTTGGCGACTTGCCCCTGATCGGCGGCGCGTTCGGCACGTCCGCCACCGCGACCTCGCGCAGCGAACTGGTGATCTTCCTCACGGCGGAACGGCTGCCCTGACTTGCAGGACGCCGATGCGCCCCAACCCACGCGAGCGGTTCGAAAACATCTTGCGCGACGCCGTGGCGGAGCGCGCGACCGACCTGCACCTGGAGCCCCGCGAACGGGGGCTTGAGGTGCGGTTGCGGGTGGACGGTCGGCTGGAGCATCGCTGCATGGTCGAGCCGGATGCGCGGGAACCGCTCATCCAGGCGGCCAAGATCGCGGGACGAATGGACATCGCGGAGCGGCGGCTGCCGCAGGACGGACAGGGCGGAATTTTCGTCGGCTCGCGGCACTACCACCTCAGATTCTCCTGCCTGCCCGCGGTCAACGGCGAAGCGCTGATGGTGCGGATCATCGACGAGCAGGCGGGCGTGCGCTCGTTTGCCGAGATGGGCCACGAGGCGGCGGAAATCGCGCGCTTGCGCGAGCTGCTCGGCCTGCCGAACGGGCTGGTCTATGTCACCGGCCCGACCGGATCGGGCAAGACCACGCTCCTCTATTCGATGCTCGCCAATCTGCCGCCGGATGAGATCGGCGCCCTCAAGATCATCACCCTGGAGGAGCCGGTCGAAATCCGTCATCCCCGCTTTTTTCTGCAGGTGGGCGTGGACGAACGGATCGGACGCACGTTCAGCGAACTTCTGCGCCACGTGCTGCGGCACGATCCCGACGTCATCCTTGTGGGCGAGACTCGTGATCGCCCGACCGCGGAAATCACGCTGAAAGCCGCCCTGACCGGGCATTTGTGCTTCAGCACTCTGCACACCGCCGACGCCTTGGGAGCGATCGCGCGTCTCTTCGATCTCGGGCTCGATCCGCTCATGGTCGCTTCAGCGCTGAAGGGAGTGATCGCGCAGCGCTTGGTCCGGCGTCCCTGTTCCGAGTGCCGCCGGCCGCATCCGCAGGGCGGGCGGTTGCGCGCGCGCTTCGCCGAGCTTTGCCCGGATGCGCCGGGCGGGGAGGGGTGGGTCGAGGCCCGTGCCGGCGGCTGTCCTGTCTGCCGCGGGCACGGCTATCACGGGCGGATCGCGATTGTCGAAGTGTTCCCGTTGACAGGACTTGAGGGGCTCGTTGCGGAGCGGGCGAGGCCGGACGCATTCATGGCTCACTTGCGGCGGCGCGGCTGCCGCACGCTTCTGGAGGACGGCTTCCGCAAAGCCGCCCGCGGCCTGACCACTCCGGAAGAAGTCTATGCCGCGATCGAGGACGCCGAGGGGCTCGCCGCCCGCTTGCTATTATCGACTCCATCACCATGAACACAAAAAATCGTCCGTCCTTCGCCCGCCGCCCCGCCGGCTTCACGCTGGTCGAAATGCTGGGGGTGCTCGCGGTCATCTCCGCGATCATCGCAATCGGAATTCCAGCCGTGGCCAAAGTCATGCAAAGCGGCCGCGTGCGGAACGCCGAGGGCAGCGCCGCGGTGGTCAAATCGGCGCTCACGGCCTATCTCAGCAAGCCCGGCTCTCCCGGAATCATTCCCGTGACCGAAGGCACGGTGCCCTCGTCGGAATACCTGACTACGGGCACCATCCTCACGGCTTCAAATATAGCCAATGGCGCGACCCTCGATGGCATCCTGCTTGCGGAGGGCACGCTGGACCGTCCGATTTCCCTGCGCATGGGCGGGCAGAACGTGAACCCGAACGGAGCGGCACCCCTGTGGTCGCCGGCCCTGGCGCAGTTCACCGGCCCCGCCACGGGCACTCTGGCGAGCTATGCCGCGGCCAGCAGAGCCGAGTGCGCTGTGTGCGATGGAATCAACAACCCCGGAGTGACCGGGCAGTCGGCCGGATCGGCGGCGTGCGCGTTTAACCTCGCGGGCAACGGCGCCCTGATCGCGACCGGAATCCGGGTAGCGTATCTGGTCCTGAAGACCGTGCCCGATGCCGACGCTTACCAACTCGCCCTGGACGTGGATGGCGTGGGTCTGGCGCAGAACACCGCCGCGAGCCCCGCGGGCAACGACCAGTCCCAAGGCTCCGTGGCTTATGCGAAAGACGCGGCGGGCACGGGCTTCGTGGATGTCTATTACTACCTGACTCAAATCTAACATCAGCCCATCCACTCGCTCACGCTCGCAGCCACAGCTCACGCCGCAGCCACAGCTCACGCCGCAGCCACAGCTCACGCCGCAGCACAGCTCGCGCTCGCAGCACAGGAAGTTTTGCTCGTGGCTGCGAGCGTGAGCTGTGGCTGCGAGCGTGAGCGAGTGGAGCACAATTAAATGTCTTTCGCGGTCATTCTTTGGTGGGGAAGGGAGCTTCGCCTTTTGCGCGGCGAATCGGACGCGGCTGCCCGCTCCCTGGCTGAGGGCGAGAGCCCTGTGGATGCGATCGTGGAATTGTTGTCCGAAGGGACCCAGGCTCCTGTTCGGATCCGCCTGGTGTACCATCCCGAGGCGCTCGAGGAAATCCTGCCGCAATTGATCGCCCAGCTTGCGCGGCGGGATGTCGGGATCGAAGGAGCGTGGCGGCTTCGGCCTTTGCTCGAGGATCCGGACGTGGATTTCGAATCCATGGCGGGATCATTTTTCCCCGGCGTGCTGGAACGCGTGCGGAAATTGCAGCCCGGGCAGGGCTCCGACTTCACGGCGCGCCGCCCTGCTTGGCGCAATAGGCTCTTCGGGCCGGAGTCAGCCAGGTTTCGACGAAGGCTCGGCCTGGCTGGCGGTCTGCTCATCCTGGCCGGAATCGTCGCCTTGACCGCGGGGCTCTGGCGCCGACAAGCCTTTTGGCGGCGGCAGAGCGAGGACGCCGACGAGCAGCGGGCGCGCCTGGAAAGGCTGCTTGAATCCCGCGGGTCCGACCGGGAGCTAAGGGAGCGGCTGGAAGGCGCGCTGCGGCTTTGCGAGAGGCCGCCGCAACATCAGTCGGAATTGCTGGAGACGCTGGCCGCGGAAATTCCGCGCGCCCTGACGCTCACGTCGGTCACTTGCGAGGAGGGACGCTTCACGATTCGCGGACGCATCGACGATGCGACGGGCGATCCGCTTCCCTCGTTCTGCCAAAATCTGGCCGCCGGCGACCCACCCTGGCGGATCGAGGAACCCGGGGGTTCCCCTGCGAAGCCGCAGGTCTCGGCTTCGCAATTCGTGATCCGCGGCGTCTTTGCGGATCCGGATAGATTGAAAACGGCGGGCGCCGGCATTCCGCCGGAGAGCCTGTCGGCGCTCGAAGCGCGCTGGTCCGCCGCGCGCGCGCGGCTGTCCGCGTCGGACGCGTTCGAGACCTGGCTCAAGACCTCGGCGGGGCGGTGGATCGTGGAACTTCGTTCGACCGAATCCTCGCCGGATTTTGGGATGCGCCACTATGCGCTCGACTATCGCAACCCCGCATTGGATGCGTGGGCGGACATCCTGCGCACCGCGCAGATACTATGCGCCGAGCCGGCCCTGACCATCGACCGGCTCGACCTGGAGGCGGCGCCGGAGGGGGCCGACACCTTCCGCCGCGTTGAGATCGCTTTGACCGCGCGGGTGCTGCCCTGACTTAAAGCTCCCGCACTTCCGCGGGCGGAGCGGTCGCGCGGCCACGACGACCGCGCAGGAGCCGCCCCAACGCGCTCCCGCCACCTTCGGCAAACTTCGACGCCTTCGCGTTGAGCCAGAGCTCGTCCTTGGGATTCTTGTTCAGCCAGAAAATTTCGCCCGCGTGCTCGACGAAGACCGGCTTTTCGCGCGGCTTTTCGGGGATCTTCAGACCCGCGCCGGTCAGCGCGGCAAGGAGATCGCCCGGGGGCCGGCCGAGCTGTTCGGAAAGGCGGCTGATCTCGGCGGAGAATGAACCGGTCTTTATTTCCTGAAGGAGCAATCGAACCGCGCTAAGGACGCTTGTTTCCTTGAGGTCCTGCGGTGGCGTGGCGCCAGTGGAAGCCTCATGGGGCGCCGGCTCGGATTCCTCCCGCCCATTGATCCAAAGCTGGCCGCGGTGGTCGTGGTTGAGCCACCAAAGTTTACCGGACATTTCGACGAAGGCGGGCTTTTCGTCCGCGTTCGCCGGAGCCGCGAGGCCCATGGCGCCGAACGCGGCGCCCAGATCGCTCTCGCTGCACCGCAGCGCGCGCGAAAGAAAGCTTAGGCTGCCTGAAATGCCCGTCCCGTCGCGATTGCGCCGCATCTGCGGAATGATTTTTTCGAGCAGCGCGGGGCCGGTCGGCAAGGGTTCGCCGGGTTCCGAGGGAGCCCGATCTTCCCGCCCGCGGCCGCGCCGGTTTCTGCCTTCGTTTCTGGGCTGTTCGGATTCTTCCCTGGGAGCAGGGGCTCCTTCGCCTGAAGCGGCCTCGGCCGCTTCAGGGGTCACGGGGTTTCCCTTCACCGTTCGGAATACCGGCCGCGGTTTTTCCTTGGTATTGATCCAAAGCTCGCCCCGGCGGTTGCGGTTAACCCAATAAAGATCCCCATCGTATTCCACGTAGGCCGGAGGATCGTCCTCGTCCTCGGGGATGGTGAAGCCGCATTCCTTCAGGGCGCCGATGATGTCCTCCTCGGTCTGTCCCCATCTTTTGGCCAGGTGTTCCACTCCGGCGGCCATGCCCGGACCCCGCTGGTTGCGTCGCATGTGCGGGCGGATCGCTTCGAAAAAGGTCGGCAGTTCTTCCTCGCTCGCGAGGGACTCCCATTCGTCCGGCCCCGCCGCCTCATCGGCATCCGGATCCAGGTCCCGCTCGGTATCGCGCGGCCGGCGGAATTCATCGGCGG
>DAISJK010000068.1:0-5350 GCA_036821505.1 Opitutaceae bacterium | reverse complement strand
CGGCGCAATTTCTCGCAGTCAACCCAGAGCCGCGGCACATCGCCGGGCCTCTCTGCTTCGCGCCGGGGCTTGAGATCGGCGCGCCCGACCGTGGCCGACACGAGGCCGGCCAGCGCGTCAATCCGCGTTTCCTCGCCGTAGCCTAGGTTCACGAGATCGCCCACAAGCGCGTCGCATTCGGCGATCTCCACGAGCGCCTCGGCGCAATCTTTCACGTAGAGAAAATCGCGGGTGTACGAGCCGTCGCCAAAGATCACCGGCTGCTCGCCCGCCAGCGCGCGAAGGATGAAGCGCGGGATGACCTCGCCGGAGTCCCCCTCGAAATGGGCTCGGGGACCGTAATTGTTGAACGGTCGCACACGCACGACCGGCAAGTCGTGGCAGCGGTGATACGCAGCGGCGTAATGCTCGCCCGCGAGCTTGGAAGCTCCGTAAACCGTGGTCGGCCAAGTGGCCGCGCCTTCGGTCAGGGGGAAATCCGAGGCGTCGCCGTAGACCTCGCTTGAGGACACGTAAACAAAGCGGTCCGCGGCCGCGTTCCGCATCGCCTCCAGGAGGTTGAGGGTGCCGAGCGCGTTGACCTGGTGATTCTCCAACGGGTAGCGCAGGGAGTGGCGCACGCCCAAGCACGCCAGGTGAAACACAGCGTCAATGCCGCGCAGCGCGCGCACGCAAACCGCGGGATCCGTGATGTCCCCTTCGATCACCTCCAGCCGGCCCGTGCCCGCCGCGGTGGCGAGGTTTTCGCGCCGTCCAGTGCGGAAATTATCGAGCACGGTCACGCGACATCCCGCGGCGGTGAGAGAATCCACCAGATGCGAGCCGATGAAACCGGCTCCGCCGGTCACGAGCACTCTTGAGCCAGATTGGGCGATCTTCATGGCAAAATCACCAGCCTTTGAATTCGCGGATCGCCGCGCCGACGCGCTCGACCTGATCGTCGGTCAGCTCGGGATACATCGGCAGGCTCAGGCATTCGCGGGCCGCGCGTTCCGCGACGGGGAAATCGCCGGCCCGGTGGCCGAGATGCGCGAAGCATTTTTGCAGATGCAGCGGGAGCGGATAGTGCAGCGCCGTGCCGACTCCCTTCGCCTGCAGGTGGTCGCGCAGCCGGTCGCGGGCGGGATGGCGGACGACGTAAAGATGGTAGACGCTCTCGGCCCACGCCGCCTCGCGCGGCAGGCGGAGAGGAGTGCCGGCGAGCAGCTCGTGATAGCGGTGCGCGATGCGTCTGCGCGCGGCGGTCCAGGTAGGCAGGCATGTCAGCTTGACGTTGAGGACGGCGCCTTGGATTCCCTCCATCCGATAGTTGAAGCCGACCTCGTCGTGATAGTAGCGCTCCTTCGATCCGTGCTCGCGCAGCGATCGCGCGCGCGCGGCGTAATCGGCGCGCGCGGTCACGAGCGCGCCCGCCTCGCCGCATGCGCCGAGGTTCTTGCCTGGATAAAAACTGTAGGCGGCCATCTCGCCGAACGTGCCGACAGGCTTGCCCTTGTACCGGGCGCCTACCGCCTGGGCCGCGTCCTCGACGAGCGGCAGGCGCCGACGGCGGCAAACTTCGAGGATGGGATCGATATCGAAGGGATGCCCGTAGAGATGCACGGGCAGAACCGCTTTGGTGCGCGGGGTGATCGCCGGCTCGATCAGGCGTGGATCGAGATTGAACGTGTCCTCGTCGACGTCCACGAACACCGGCTTCGCTCCGACGTAGGCCAGCGCCCAGCTCGTGGCGACGAACGTGAACGGCGTCGTGATGACCTCGTCGCCGGGTCCGAGGCCGAGGAGAAGTGCGGCGACATGCAGCGCCGAGGTACCGCTGTTGAAGCCCACGCAGTGCGCCGTGCCGGAGTATGCGGCGAAATCGCGCTCGAATCGCGCCACCTCGGGACCCAGGCAGAACGCGCAGGAATCGAGCGTGCGGGCGATGGCAGCGTCGAGTTCGGGGCGCAGGGAGCGGATCTGCGCGGGAAGGTCGAAATAGGGAACGTCCATCCGAGGTTAGCTCCGCTTGCGGAGCACTCGGGCCGGATTGCCCGCGACCACCGCCCCAGGCGGAACGTCGCGCGTGACGACGCTGCCCGCGCCCACCAGGGCGCCCTCCCCGATCGTGACCCCGCAAAGGAGGGTCGCGGAGCTGCCGATCGCCGCGCCTTTCTTCACCACGGTCGGGACCACTTTCCAGTCTTCCTCGGTGCGGAGCCGCCCGTCCTTCGCCGCCCCGGGAAAGCGGTCGTTGATGAAGGTGACGTTGTGGCCGATAAACACCTCGTCCTCGATCTCCACGCCCTCGCAGATAAAGCTGTGGCTGGAAATCTTGCAGTTGCGGCCGATGCGCGCGTTTTTCTGAATTTCGACGAATGAACCGACTTTGGTGTGGTCGCCGATTTCACATCCATAGGCGTTGATGAAGTTGAACAGCTTCACGTCCTTCCCGACGCGGACATTGACGAGACAGCGCAGGGGGCCGTTTTCGTTGAGCACATTCATGGAATGGAAATCTCCTGGCCCCGGCGGCGGATAGACTCCTGGGCGGCCTCCAGCACGCCGACGACACCGGCGCCGAAACGGCCGTCTGAAGCCGGCGCGGGTCCGCCGTCCGCCGCGCGCACAAAATCGGCGACCATCGCGCCGAGAGCCTCCTGGGCCGGAATCTTGGGCGAATAAACGTCGCCCGCCCGGTAATCGAAGAGCAGGAGATTGCGTTCCTCGTCGGTCCGAGCCTCGTAGCCCGAGTCGTAGATTTTGACCGGCTCATTCGGGTCCAGATCGTTGTAGAGCGCCATCCGCCTGTCTCCGCCGATCAGCATGTGGCGGATCTTGACCGGAGACACCCAGGAGCAATTGACGTGGGCGATCAATCCCGAGGCATAGCGCAGCCAGAGGATGCCGATATTTTCAGGCGCGCCCGGAGTGTGCGCGGCCGCCATGGCGCTGACGGCCTCCGGCTTTTCCGCCGTGAGAAAGCCGACGATGGAGAGATCGTGCACCGCCAGATCCCAAAGCACGTTCACGTCATGCTGAAAAAGGCCTAGGTTGATGCGAGTCGAGTCAATGTAGCGCAACCGCCCGAGGTCGCCCGCGGCGATGAGGGCTTTGATTTTGCGCACCGCCGGATGATACACGAAGGTGTGGTCCACCATCAGCACCCGCCGCTGCCGCTCGGCCGTGGCGACCAGCTCATCCGCTTCACGGCGGGAGGGCGCCAGCGGCTTTTCCACGAGGACATGCCGTCCGGCTTGGAGCGCGCGCAGGGCCAGCGGATAGTGCGTCGAGACCGGCGTGGCCAGGGCGACGGCCTCGACCTCCGAATCGCGCAGGACCTCATCGAATGACCCAAAGGTCCGGAGCCCGGCAAAGTCCTTCCGGGCCTTGGCCAGATTCGCGGGGTTCGCGTCGCATACGGACACGGCGGCTACCGCTCCGGATTGCAGGAAATTGCGCACCAGTTTCGGTCCCCAGTAGCCGTAGCCCACGATGCAAATGCCTTTCATGAAGCGTAAGGGGTTAAGAGGAACGCAAGATGCGCGCGAGGCAAGAGCTTACCGGCTTGTCACTCCGCTGCGACAGCGAACACGCGCCGTTGCATGAACAGGAAAGACAGGGTCATCTGGGCTGCCGCGGCGAGGCCCGACGCGAGCCAAGGCACGACCGGGGTAAAGTGCGTCAGCGACTCGAAGACAGCGGTTTGGATGAGGAAGGCCGCGAGCATCATCGCCGCATATTCGCCGAGCTGGCGGCGCCTCAGCGCACTCCGGTCTCCGAACGTCCACCACTTGTTCAGGCAGAAATGCACCGCCACCGCCAGGGGATAGGCCGCCAGATAGGCCGGGGTCGCCCCGAGGCGCAGGGCAAAAATCCAGTTGAGCGCCATGAAAACGAGCGTGACGAGACCGCCGACAATCCCGAACCGGACCAAGCGGAGCATTAGGTCTTGCCTGAGCACCGACACAGGGGAAAGGCTCCGCAAATGTCTGACAAGCATCAACTCCGTGAGAGCCGGATTGTCGGGGTGCTGACATGGCCGTGGAGAAAATTGCGCGACATCGAGCTCTCGGGACGCGTGATCTGGTCGCTGATTGCGGTGGATGCCGCGCTTCTCGGCATGTGGCTTTCCGCCCTCAATGGCTTTATCTTCCATCGTCCGCTCGACCAGGACGATTATTCCGCCGTCATTTGCGTAACCGTCTTATGTTACGCGGTCTGCCTGCTCTATGGGTTGCGGCCAGGGCGGCCCTGGTGGCAGTGGATTTTAAAGTCCGCGGCCGGTCAGATCATGGCTGCGGCCGCGCTCCACACTATTTTTCCCAAGCTGGGGATGGATCTCAGCGGACGGCAGGTGATCAAGTTCTTCGCCACCGAATTTCCGGTGCTCGTGCTCACCCGGCTGGCCTACCTCGCCTGCCGCCGCACCCTGCCGCGGGCCCGGCTCGAATGTGTCCGTCTCGCCTTGCTCGCGGGCGCGGGTCTTTTTCTCTTCAGCGGACGGCTTGTGAGCAGCGCCGGAGCCGTCTCGGGCGATTCCTATTGGTACTGCGTCATGACCAGCGACTTCGTCTCGCAGTGGCGCGAGGGTATTTTCCCCGTGTTCGCGGGACAGAGTGAATACGCTTTTAACGGAACCGTCAGCCCGGTGCGTTTCGCCCCGGCTTTGCAGCACATGGCGGGCATCGTGGACCTGCTCACGGGGCGATCGCTGCCTTTTCCAACCCTTCAAAATCTCGCATTGGCGATCTTCGCATTTGCCGGGATTTATTCCGCCTATTTTTGCATCGCGGCGATTCTGCCGCGACGACGGTGGATGGCGGCCACGTTCGCTGTGCTCTATGCCGCATCGCCGGGCGTCATGGCCATGATCTACCAGGGAGATCTTCTGCTGAGCATCACCACCATTCCATTCGTGCCCGTCGCGATCTACGGGCTCTGGCGGACGCTGCGGGATGACGGCCGCGCTCCGATAGCCTGGACGGTGCTGCCGGTGGCGGCGGCTTGGTATTGCCATCCGCCCATCGCGCTTTGGCTCACGTTTATCGCCATGGGAGCCCACGCATCGATCGGATTAAGCCGCTGGCGCGATCCCGGTCTCTACGCCTGGTGGGGCCGCGGGCTCGCATTGTTCGCCCTGGCGGGGAGCTATCCGTTTGTTTCGATCGCCACCCTGCGGCTGCCCCGCACAGGCAGCTCCGTGGACGTCATTCTCCAAGGCATCAGGGATGCTTTCCCCGGCATATTGCTGCCGGTGACCAATGACTCGAAAGATATTGGAAATTATCAGCTCGGCTGGACCTTGTGGGGCCTCCTGCTATTGGTCGCGCTGGCCTGCATGATTCGCCCGCGCCGATCCCAGGCTGTG
>DAISJK010000067.1:3674-5359 GCA_036821505.1 Opitutaceae bacterium | reverse complement strand
TGGCGAAGCCATTTCAGCGTCGACACGATCAACGCGCGGCCGGGGCACGAGCTTAAGTACCGTCACGAAAAGCTGCTCACGCACTACCTGCGCGTCGGCTACACCCGAGAGGGCGGCTGGCGCACCTTCACCCTGCGCTCCGATTTTCTGCCGGCGGAAAAGATCCAGGCCGAGGACGACATCACCGCTTCGATCGTGGCTCCGCGCGACCAGGTGACAGGACTGCCGGCTTGGGTCACCGAGCCCTCATTAAAGTTCGTACTCAATTGCGAGCTGCGGCTGTTCCAGCGCCCCGATGACGCGATCGTGAGGGGATACGACAAGCGCACGGAGCGCGATTTCAGCAGGCCCGGGCTTTTCTGCTCGAACTACGAGCCGCTCACCCGTGACGCGGCCCGCGCCGTGGTCGAGGACACGTTGGGATTCGAGAAATTCACGCCTCCGATGCGCGGGATTTTTCGCGAATTCCTCTCGGCCCACCGGCCCGAATATCTCGTGTCGTCGGCTCACCCGCGCCTGGTCGACGGTGTGCCCACCAAGAATCCGCGTTACCTTCAGAATAGGCCTGATCTAGAGGAGCCGCGGGCGACCTATCTGGCGCAAACCGGCGCGCGGCTCTACCGCCGGCTGCCGGCGCAGACGCCGGCGCCGTTCCCGGTCGGCGCGGTGTTGATGGGCCGGCGGCTCAACCCGCCCGATGCGGGCGTGCGCCCCCTGTGCGTCTTCGGGCCGATCCACTACCAGGAGCTGCCGGAGGCGTTCATGGACATGATAGCCAGTTTAACAGGCCGGTCGCCATCGACCACGGGAGCGGGTTCGGAGGGAGCGCTGACCAAGGGGCCCTTCAACGCTCTGCCGCCGATCTACGATCTCAACGCCGCGCTTGTTTCGCACATCCTCACGGGGCTCTCCATCTGGTCCACCGCCGCGGGCTGGGTCGGGCCCCGGCATCGGGTGGATCACGATATCAGCCTCCTCGTGCCGGAAATCTGGTGCCGGATGACGCCCCCTGAGCGCGAACCGGAGAAGCTCATCGCGCAGGGGCATCTCGAGCGATGCCGCGATTTCGACCACAAAGGCCGGCGCGTCCTGGCCAGCCGGCTCGGCTGGCGGATCACCGCCCGCTTCGTCCAGACATTCTGCGGCCGCGTTCTGGCTGATCCGGCGGCGCTCTTCGACGCAGAATTTCTGCAGCCGGAAAAGCAGGATCTCGACGTATTTGCAGACGGGGTGGACAACATCGTCGAAGCGATGCGCGAAGCCGCCGGGCACTATTTTGCCGACGGCTCGATCGAGGCGGCGAGCCCGCCGCTACGCGCGGTGCTGCACATCATGCGCGACGGCACCTGGGAAGGCCTCGGCGCCGAGGACCGCGCGTTTCGCGCGCTATTCACCCGTCCGACGCTTTTGGCCAGCGACTGGTACCGCGCCCGCTTGGAAGCCCAGCGCACGATCGATGCGAACCTGTGGGAACGGCAGGCGGCCTATCTCGATCGCTTCCTCGCCCGGCCCAACTACGCCGACGTTGCGGACAAGCTGGGCGTCCGCGCCCGATTGGCACGGGCCTCGGCCGCGGCGGCGGCCGCGCGAGCCCCTGGTTACATCCGGAGCCTTTCCGGAACCATTGGCGCCGAGCCCGCGATCGCAGCCGAACTGTCCGGCCTGCGCCTAGTATAGGCTTGTGG
>DAISJK010000067.1:0-3619 GCA_036821505.1 Opitutaceae bacterium | reverse complement strand
AAGCCTGAAGCTCAGGCCGCCTGTCCCGAGCTCAGTCGAAGGGCCCGTCCGAAGGTGGAGAACAGCGCGTCCCGGCGGAGCCGGGCGGTCGTCAAGTCTTTCGTGCCCAAGGAGCGGCGAATCCGCTCCTTGGTGAAAGGCGTCGGGTGCACGGTGTAGTGCAGGAACCAGGTGCCGTGGTTATCCCACAGATGATGGTTCGGATTTTCGGTCCGGATGCGGATGCTGGCGGATTGTGTTTCTGTTGAGGTCATGATGCGTGATTTGGTTTGGCTGTCCCTATCGCGCATCAGGGTCTGAAAACAAAAAGCCGACCTTTGGCATCAGGTCGGCTGTCGTCTTCGGGAGCTACTTGGTTCGGAGCCCCGTGGCGCCGCACATCCGGGCTTTCGCCCGATCCACCGTGGCCGCTCCCGGCCCGGTTGGCTGAACCCCGGCCCATGCCGGAATTCTTTCCTGATGCGGGGCCCAGAATGGAAATCTCCGCCTGCCTGTCCAGACCTATTCTGTGTCATAAGCCCCGTGTCGATTGCCGTTGAAAAAACCGCCACCTGGTGCTCTTGTGACTCCAACCTCGTTTAGGAGAGTCCGGGGCGCCGGACTGAGACGGGAGCGCGATCCGCTTCTGAATCCTTCGAACCTGATGCGCTTAATGTCGCCGTAGGGAAAACAGGCCGTCCGCGAAAGCGGGTGGAACTGGAAGCCCGGCGGTCGGTGTCGGGCGCAAACCCAAAGTTCCCACCCATGCCTTCCTCCGAAAAAGTGGACGCCTCCCCAGGCCACCGTCTCTTCCCGGCCTCGAGACGCATCCATGTGACCGGTTCCCGTGCCGACTTGCGCGTACCCATGCGCGAAATCGCGCTTTCGCCGACGCGCATGCCGAACGGCACCGAGGTGCCCAACGAACCGGTCCGCGTCTACGACACCTCGGGCTCCTGGGGCGATCCTGACTTCCATGGCGATGCCACGCAGGGGCTGCCCACGCTGCGCGCCGCTTGGATCCGCGAGCGGGACGATGCGGAGGAGATCGAAGGGCGCGGCGCGAAACCGATCGACGACGGCTACCTTTCCGAGAAGCACCGAGCCCAGGCCGAGGCCGAAGGCCGCCGCAATCCGATCAAGTATTTCGATCGCGCGGGGCGTCCGGTCCTGCGGGCCAAGCCGGGCCGGCGCGTCACGCAGCTCCATTACGCGCGCCGCGGGATCGTCACCCCGGAGATGGAATTCATCGCGATCCGCGAAAACGCCCGTTTGCAGCGGTCGCGCGAACTTCTCGAAATGACCGAGGAAGGTCCGCGTAATTCGCTCTGGCGCCAGCATCCGGGCCAGGACCCGGCGACCCTCCTTCGCCAAGGCTTCGGCGGGCATGTGCCGCGCGAGATCACACCGGAATTCGTTCGCGACGAGGTCGCGCGAGGGCGGGCCATCATCCCCTGCAATCTCAACCACCCCGAGCTCGAGCCGATGATCATCGGCCGCAACTTCCTGGTGAAGATCAATACCAACATCGGCAATTCCGCCGTGGCCTCGTCGATCGACGAGGAGGTCGAAAAGATGCGCTGGTCAGTCAAATGGGGCGGCGACACCCTGATGGACCTCTCCACGGGAAGGAACATCCATCAAACGCGCGAGTGGATCGTGCGCAATTGCCCGGTGCCGGTGGGCACCGTGCCGATCTATCAGGCGCTGGAAAAAGCCGGCGGGCGTCCCGAGGATCTGACCTGGGAAATCTTCCGCGATACGCTGATCGAGCAGGCGGAGCAGGGCGTCGACTATTTTACCATCCACGCGGGCGTGCTCCTGCGCTATATCCCACTCACCGCCCGCCGCATGACGGGCATCGTCAGCCGGGGCGGCTCCATCATGGCCAAGTGGTGCCTCTCGCATCATCGGGAGAACTTCCTTTACACCCACTGGGACGACATCTGCGAAATCATGGCGGCGTACGACGTCTCATTCTCGATCGGCGACGGTCTGCGCCCCGGCGCGATCGCCGATGCTAACGACGAGGCGCAATTTGGCGAATTGCGCGCGCAGGGCGATCTCACCCGCCGGGCCTGGGAGCATGACGTCCAGGTCATGTGCGAGGGGCCTGGGCACGTGCCGATGCACATGATCGCGGAAAACATGGAAAAGCAGCTCGCTTGGTGCCACGAGGCTCCGTTCTACACCTTGGGGCCGCTCACGACGGACATCGCTCCAGGTTACGATCATATAACGAGCGCGATCGGCGCCGCCATGATCGGCTGGCACGGAACGGCCATGCTTTGCTACGTCACGCCCAAGGAGCATCTCGGGCTGCCCGACCGCGACGACGTGCGGGCCGGAGTCATCGCGTACAAGATAGCGGCCCACGCCGCGGATCTGGCCAAGGGCCATCCCGCCGCCCAGTACCGGGACAATGCCCTCTCGAAAGCGCGCTTCGAGTTCCGCTGGGAGGATCAATTTAACCTGTCGCTCGATCCCGAACGCGCGCGCGAATACCACGACGCCACGCTGCCGCAGGATAGCGCAAAGACGGCCCACTTCTGCTCGATGTGCGGCCCGCAATTCTGCTCGATGAAGATCACCGAGGACGTTCGCAGATTCGCCGAGCAGCAGGGTCTGGCTGAAGAGGGCGCGATCGAGGCCGGCCTCCAAGCCAAGGCGGATGAATTCCGCCGGGCCGGCGGCGAAATCTATTCCGCTCCATGAACACGCCTTCGGCGCATCCGACTCTTTTCGTGAACGATCGGCCGCACCCGCTGCCGGTGGGCGCGACGCTGGGCGGACTCTTGGGCGAACTTGGGCTGGCCGGACGAAAGGGCGTGGCGGTTGCGTTGAACGGCTCGGTCGTGCCGCGGGCCGAATGGTCCGGGCGCACCTTGGCCGGGGCGGACCGCGTGCTGGTGATTCAAGCTACGCAGGGAGGGTAAGGCGCCATGGCTCTCGATCTTTCCCAGCGGCATCCGCTCATGTGCATCACGCAAAACGGCGTTCCTATGGGGCATGCCGAACAGGCGGCGCGGCTCTGCGCCGCCGGCGCGCAATGGATCCAATTGCGCATGAAAGACGCGCCGCACGACGTCTGGCTTGCGACGGCGCGCGAAGTCGCCGCGACCTGCCGATCGCACGGCGCGGTGTGCATCGTGAACGACAGCGTCGACATCGCTCTCGAAGTCGGGGCCGACGGCGTGCATCTGGGCCGCCTCGACCTCGACTGGCGCGAGGCCCGCCGGCGGCTGGGCCCCGGGCGCATCCTTGGAGGCACGGTCAATTACGACACCGATGCGGAGCGCGCCATCCAGGCCGGCTGCCTGGACTACGCGGGGGTGGGGCCGTTGCGATTTACGCGGACTAAAAAAGAATTGGCGCCCCTGCGCGGCATCGAAGGCATTCATTCGCTCGCGGCCAGACTCAAGCCCCTGCCGGTTTGGGCGATCGGCGGCGTGGAGGTGGCGGACCTGCCGTCGCTGCGGGCCGCGGGCGCGGCCGGCGCCGCGGTTTGCTCGGCCCTGCTCCGCGACGGGCGGATCGATGAGAACGTCCGGGCGTTTCTGGATGGTTGGCCATCTCATGAGGTGGAGCGCGTTGTCCCTAACGCGCTTGCTTCGGCCGAGGCGCAAAGCGCGTTGGGGAC
>DAISJK010000066.1:0-5389 GCA_036821505.1 Opitutaceae bacterium | reverse complement strand
CCCCCAGCCGACCAGGCCGTGCTGGGCCACCTCCTGCTCACCGCCGGAGCCGTCGCAAAAAAACTCGGCCTTGCCCGCGGCTTCCGCCTGGTGATCAACAACGGCTCGGACGCATGCGAAAGCGTGCCCCACCTCCATGTCCACCTTCTCGCCAAGCGCCAAATGACCTGGCCGCCGGGGTGAAATGACCACTCGCTCACGCTCGCAGCCACGAACGTGCGCTGTGGCTGCGAGCGTGAGCTGTGGCTGCGAGCGTGAGCGAGTGGTCATTTCCTACAGATCCGATCGGGCCTCGTAAGAGCCGTCGATGCGCCTGGCGACCAGGCGCTTGATTTCTAGGAGCATGAGAGCGGCCGAGACCTGAGACGCGGATAGTCGCGACCGAGCGGCCAGTTGGTCGGCATTGAGTACGCCGCCGCCGCGGAAACATTCGAGCAGGCCAGCCTCATCGGGCGACAGATCGGCCGGTTTCTCCACCTGGCTGCGGGAAGCCGATTTTGTGACCGAGGGCCGAAGGCCCGTTAGATAATCTAATTCCTGAAGCAGCTCGTCCGCGCTTGCAACCAGCACCGCTCCATCGCGAATGAGCTGATGGCAGCCGGCGCTTGTCCGCTGATCGATCCGTCCCGGCACGGCGCAGACGATCCGTCCCTGCTCCCCCGCCATGCGGGCCGTGATCATGGCTCCGCCTTTCACATCGCTTTCCACAACGAGGATGGCCGCGCAAAGCCCGGATACGATTCGGTTGCGCATGGGGAAGGTTTGCTTGTTGGCCGGGCAGCCGCAGGGGAATTCCGAAAGGATGGCTCCGGTTTCGGCGATGCGGGCGAACAGCCGCGCATTTTCCGGTGGGTAAACAAGATCGATGCCGGTGCCGAGCACCCCAACGGTCGCACCGCCCACAGCCAGCGCGCCTTCGTGCGCGGCCGTGTCGATGCCGCGGGCCAGCCCGCTGACAATGCAAACGCCGAGCCGGGCGAGCGCCGATGCGAACCATGCGGCGGTGGCGGCGCCATAAGGGGTAGCGCGCCGCGTGCCGACCACGGCAACGGCGGGGCGGGTGAATGCATAGGAACCCTTCCGGTAAAGACCCAGAGGAGGATCGGGTATATGCTCCAGCAGTTCCGGATAGCCCGCGTCGGGCCGGGCAATGAATTCGGCTCCGCATTCGGCCATGCGCCGGCGTTCCCGGGCCGGATCGATTCTCCGCCTTCCCCGTATCAAAGCGGCAATGGCGCCGGGCCGAAGATCGGGGATGTTCTCCAGTTTGTCTGTGCCGGCCGACAGCACGGCCCGTGGATCGCCGTCAAACGCCGCAAGCAGCCGGTTGAGCGCGATCGGCCCCAACCTGGGCACCGCGTTAAGCGCCAGAAAAGCATCCGATTCCGTGAGCTCACCTTTCACACCCACATTCAAGCAAGGCGCCCTTGCTATTATTACCCCATGCCAAACCGGTTCCCCCGTCTGGCGTCCGCGCTCGCCGTCGCAATGGCGCTTGCGCGGCCGCTGCCCGCGCAGGAGCCGATCGGCAACGCCCTCATGCTCTTCGACTCCTATCTTGCGCAAGCCGCGCTCATCAATCCCGCCTACCGTACCGATCTGAAGGCGGGCACCGAAACCGCGCCGCCGCCGGGCCGCTTGCTCGGCGAGTCGCCAATCCTGGGCCCCTTCACCTATCGAGCCAGAACGTTCGGCGAATTAACCCGAGGCGAGCGGGCGGACCTGCTGCGCGACCCCGGATTTCGGGCCTTTCTGATCACGACCTCCTTGCAGGCGGAATGCGGCGGCTGGCCGGCGATCGCGGCCGAACGCACGGGGCAGCCGCCGGTCACGACGTTCTCGGTCGAGCCGGAAGAAATGCTCCGCCCGCGCGCCGTGCGCGTCATCCTTCCGTCGCAATGAACCCCGCCGATCCGCCGGGGCAGATCGATCCGCAGCAGCTCATGAAGGTGCTGCAAGCGGCCCACGATCAAGTTGCGACCGCTCTTTGGCTTTCGGGTGGAATGCTCTGCGCTTTTGCAGCCATCGGCTGCATGGCCCTTGCATGGCGCCGAGCCGCCCTGGCTTTCGGCTTTCTCTATTCGCTGAGTCTTTGCTTTGTGCGCAACGGGCACGCGCAAATTCTTGGACCCCTGGGGTGCGCCTGGGCCCTGATGGGGCTGTTCTGGCCACGGCGCAAAATCCATCCATGATGCATTTCACCGAGCGCGCCGACGGCGAATGGCTGGCCGAGCTCAAGGAGGCCGGCTTGCTCACCCCGGACGTGACGGAGCGGATCGACGCCGCGATGGGCAGGCCGGAAAGCGGCACCCTGAACGATTTTCTAATGGCCGGCGCCGACATCATACCGGCCGAGGCGTGGATTTCCTGGCTCATCCGCCGCTTCGCCTGCCACCGCTTCGGACAGGTCGTATGGAAAGATCCGGCGGCCGTCTGGGCACGCGGACCGGCGCCGCCGGACGGCAATCTGCCTTTAAGGGACTGCGCGAACGGCGCGCTCGTGGTGGCGGTGTTGCGGCCGGATCGCCGGGAAATCACGGCCGGGAGGTTTCCTGGGCGAAAACTTTATTGGTCCGCCGCCTCCCTGCGCGAAATGCGTGACTTGCACGCCGCCTGGCGCCGGCTGAGCGCGGCCTCCTGACCCGCCGTGTCCCCGATTGTTGAAGAACCGGGCGGAGGCGCGTGGTTTTCTTACCGCGAAATGACCGCCGCGGTGGACCGCGCCTTTGCCGTGCCCAAAGACCAGCCGCTGCCCGTCCGACAGATGTTGAGCGAACTTTTGGCATCCCGGGTGCCGCAGCCCGCGCCCGAACCGGAGATGTAAGGGGTCACAAAAACAAAAGCTGCAGCTCGTGATTGAGGACGGTGCGCGCGGCGGCCAGCTCGCGAACGAAGGCCAGGGTCTCGTCGTAGTCGCGCCGGCGGCGGGCCGTGACCCTGCGGTCGGCCGGAAGCAGCGCGTGGCGCAGATTGGTGACGAGGAGAGTCGACTGGCGGTAGGGCGCGAGCTGCTTCAGACCGGTCATGATCTCGGCGCGCGCAAAAAGCGGAGTTGCTGAATGAGGCGCGCATGCGGCGTCCCAGTGGAAGAAACCGTGGCTCGGCTGATTCCGGCAGAATTTTTCCAGAAGCCGCGCGGCCGCGGCGTTGAACGCGGCGTCGTACCGGTCGGCCAGTCCCGGCTGTGCGGCCGCCTGGGCCTCGAGTTCGGTCAGGCTGAATGCGATCGCCGCCTTGATCTGGTGCGCAGGTAGAGATCGCGCCCCGTGACATGGGCGAACAGAGCGTTGACGAAGTGCAGCCGGCGAAGATCGTCGCGGTCGGTCGCGGCCATCAACGATTCTTCTCCTTGGACTTGGCCAGGGCGTTCACCTCGTGCGTGAACTCGGACACGTCCCGGAATTCCTTGTAAACGCTGGCGAAGCGCACGAAAGCCACCTGGTCCACGGTGCGCAGCCGTTGCATCACGCCGTCGCCGATCGCAGCCGACGGGATTTCGGTTTCGTACTGGCCCTCGAGCGCGTCGATCACGTCCTCGACCAGCATGGTGACCTGTTCGAGGTCGATCGGCCGCTTGTGGCAAGCGGCCTGCACGGCGCGCACCAGCTTCTCGCGGTCAAAATCCTCCCGGCGGCTGTCGCGCTTGATCACCACCATGCCGTCGCGCACGACCGTCTCGGTCGTGGTGAAGCGATGCCCGCATTCGAGGCATTTCCGGCGGCGGCGGATGGTGTTACCCTCCTTGCTGATGCGGGAGTCCAAAACCTTGTCCTCGATCGAGGTGCAGCGGGGGCAGCGCATGGGCGGCTTGCTTAATTGAGCTCGAGGAAGTTTTTGAGCATGTCCATCCCGTGCTCCGTTGCGATTGACTCGGGGTGGAACTGCACGCCCCAGACGGGCAGGGTGCGGTGGCGCAGCCCCATGATCTCGCCCTCCGCGGTTTCGGCCGTGATCTCAAGCTCGGGCGGAAGCGAGGCGCGTTCGACAAGAAGCGAGTGATAGCGCGTGGCCGCGAAACGCTGCGGCAGGCCGCGGAAGAGATCCTTTCCATCGTGCTGAATGGGCGACGTCTTGCCGTGCATCAGCCGCTCCGCCCGAATGACCTTGCCGCCAAAATGCTGGCCAATGGCTTGGTGGCCGAGGCAAACGCCAAAAATGGGCTTTTGGCCGGCAAAAGCCTTGATCATGTCCAGGGTCACGCCGGCCTCGTTGGGGGTGCAGGGGCCGGGCGAGAGCAGCACCCGCGCGGGGTTGAGCGCGAGCGCCTGCTTCGGCGTGATCTCGTCATTGCGAAAGACACGAGTTTCAACCCCCAGCTGGCCAAAATATTGCACCAGGTTGAAGGTGAACGAGTCGTAGTTGTCGATGACGAGGAGCACGGAAGGGCCATTATCCCGCGGATTCGCGCATGGGTCAATATCGCGCCCGCGGGGACGCTTGACAGATGCATCAATAGATATGAATATATTGATATGAGTTTAACCACCCACACCCTCGGGTATCCGCGCATCGGGCCCGACCGCGAGCTGAAGAAGGCCACCGAGTCCTACTGGGGCGGCAAACTGTCCGCCGCTGAACTCGAGGCCACCGGCGCCCGCCTACGGCGGCGCAATTGGGAAACTCAGCGCGACGCTGGCATCGATCTTATCCCATCGAACGATTTCAGCTTTTACGATCAGGTGCTGGACACGACCTGCCTGGTGGGCAACGTGCCGCCGCGATTCGGATGGAATGGCAGCCCGGTCGATCTCGACACGCGGTTTCTCATCGCACGAGGCGTGCGGCCAAAGGCGGGAGCGGATCAGGCTGCCGCGCATTGCCCGTCTTGCGCCACGGTCACTTTCGCCAGCGAAATGACGAAGTGGTTCGACACGAACTACCATTATATCGTGCCCGAGTTCAGCCCGAGCACCCAGTTCCGCCTTTCTTCAAGCAAGGTCTTCGACGAATTCGGCGAGGCGCTTAAGCTCGGGATCAAAACGAAGCCCGTGCTGATCGGCCCCGTCACCTATCTGCTGGTCGGAAAGGCCCGCGATGAAGCAGGCAAGCATTTCGACCCGCTGAGTCTTCTGCCCCGGCTCCTGCCGGTCTATACCGAGATACTCCGCCGGCTCGCCGCGCAGGGGGCCGAGTGGGTGCAACTGGACGAGCCGGTCTTCGCGCAGGATTTGACCGAAGCGCAGCGCGCGGCCCTCGCTTCGAGTTATGCCTCGCTGGCCGCCGCCGCGCCCGGCTTGAAACTTCTTGTTGCGTCTTATTTCGGCGAGCTTCGCGACAACCTCGAAACCTTCGTCCGGCTTCCGGTGGCGGCCCTGCACGTCGATGCGGCGCGCGGCGCGGCGGAATTGGACGCCGTGCTCGAACGCCTTCCCGCCGGCCGCAGTCTTTC
>DAISJK010000065.1:2649-5429 GCA_036821505.1 Opitutaceae bacterium | reverse complement strand
TGGAAGCTGGTCCTCATCGCCACAATCGGCGACCTCGGGGCGCTGGCAGCCATGGCCGCCATGATCTCGATTTTCGAGCCGTCGCCGTCCGGAGAGCAGCCGGCCTTCGGTCGGGCGGCCAAAATGGGAGCGGCTACGTTTCTAATCGCGCTTCCAATCATCAACTTGTCGGGCTTGGGATGGGAAGCGCTGCTGACCCTTTTTGGCCTTCCCGTCGAGAGGCAGGAAATCGTCGATGTCATCATCGACGATCGCTCGCCCGTCCGGCGAATTTTATGGGCCATTCTGGCCATAGTCATCGCTCCCACGGTCGAGGAGCTGCTGTTTCGAAAAGGATTTTTCCGCTATTTGAGGACCCGCGTGCCGCGAAAGGCGGCGCTCTTCGGCACCGCTCTTTTATTCGGCCTCCTTCACGTGGATTGGGGCAATTGGGCCATGCGCGACAAGGAGAAAGTACTATCGCATCCGATACATGCGATTCTGGGCGCCAGCCCGATCGATTGGAGCACGCTCGACGGATTGTCTTCGCTGGTTCCGCTGACCGTCTTTGGCGTGATCCTCGCCCTCTCATATGAACGTTCCGGAAAGATCGCCACGCCGATCATCGCCCACGCACTATTCAACCTTAACACGCTCGTGCTGGTGGTCGCGGGAGTAAATGTCTAGGGTTTGCCCTAAATCCCCTTCCACTCGCTCACGCTCGCAGCCACGAGAGCGCTCTCGATGAACCCTTTTACGGACGACTTCACACGATCCGTCGCCGCGCTGGGCGAGCGTCGGCTGATCGAGTCCATTCGCCAGTGGCTGGGTTCGGCCTCCCCTCCGCCTCCCCGGGGCATCGGCGACGACTGCGCGGTGCTGCCGCCCTCCGCGCGCGGCCGCCAGCTTTTGCTCACGGTCGATTCCGTGATTTACGGAAAACATTTCGATTCGTCCCTCCCCGCGCGCGCGGCGGGCGCCAAGTTGCTCAAGCGCAATGTGAGCGATCTTGCGGCGATGGGCGGACGGCCGACCGCCGCGGTTGTCGCGCTGTCTTTCGATCCCAGGGTCGGCCGGAAATGGCTCGAGGAATTCTATCGGGGGCTGGCCGCATGCGCGCGCGCATGGAAAGTGCCCGTGGTCGGCGGCGACGTCGCGCAAGCCGACGGCGTCGTGGTCGCGAGCCTCACCCTGCTGGGCGAAACGGCCGGGCCGCGGGCGCTCACGCGCGCCGGCGCGAGCGCCGGCGACTGGATTTACGTCACCGGCGCCCTGGGCAACAGTGTCGCCACGGGACATCACCACGCTTTCGCCCCGCGCCTGCGCGAGGGCGCCTGGCTTGCGCGCCAATCGTCGGTGCGCGCCATGATCGACGTGAGCGACGGCTTGGCCAAAGATCTTCCCGCCATCACCCCTCCGGGCTGCGCTCCCGCGCTTTCAGCCGGCGCGATTCCGCGCCGGAGGGGCGCCTCCCTTGCCGCGGCGCTCAGCGAGGGCGAAGACTACGAGCTGCTGTTCGCGGTTGCGGCAAAGGGGGGCCGTTCCGCCTTCGAGCGCATTTGGAAACGCGCTTTTCCCCGCCTTCGCCTGACCTGCATCGGGCGTTTCTTTCCGCTTAGCGAGATTCCCTCCGGCGCTTTCGATTTGGGTTCGTTGTCCGGCTACGAACACTTGTGAACGCGATTCTCGACCGCCTGCGGGCCGGTGTGGTCACCCGCTCGGCCGAAGAAACCCGCTCGCTCGCCGCCGAGCTGGCCCTTGCGCTGCCGACGGACGCAACCCTCGCGCTGCACGGAGATCTCGGCGCCGGAAAAACCACGTTTGTTCAGGGCCTCGCCCGGGGGTTTGGCCTGACCGACGCGGTCACCAGCCCGACCTTCGCCCTTTTCACGCTTCATCGCGGGGGCTCGCGCACGTTGGTTCACTTCGACGCATACCGGCTGGAACATTCGTCCCAGGTCGAGGCGCTGATGCTGGACGAGTTCCTGATCACCCCCTACTGCCTTGCGGTCGAATGGCCCGAAAAAGTCTCCGCCTGGCTTCCCTCAGGCGCCTGGCATCTCCATATGGCCGTTGAATCGGACAGCGCCCGTTCGATCCTTCTGAGCTAAACCGAAGGCACGGGCGGGGACTCGGCCGGCGTCTCCGTGGGCACAGCCGCCTCAATCGGCCGGTCGGGAAAGCCTTCCGGATCGTGCTCCTCGGCTTCGACCTCTTTTTTGCGCGCTTCCGCCATGGGCGGAGCCGCATAGAGAGTGCCATCGATGAACTCCGTCACATAGCCTTCCCGCACCAGCCAGAGCAAATCGGCATGGAGGCGCGCCAGCCGCTCTCTCTCTTCCACCGTCAGCACCTGTTGCGGCGCAGCCGCAGCGTCGGCCGCCGCTCCCGGTTCGGGGTGGGCCGCGAGCCCCAGATACCGGTGGGGCAGCTCCCCCGCCTTGATCATGGGATGAGCCTCGATGCAGGCGATCAGGCTGTCGATGCTTTGAGCCAGCACCTGGCCGGGCAGGCGGAATTTGCGCTTCACCGCGCAAACGTAAGAGACCCCCTTAGAGCCCTTTTTGAAAATGGTGAATCGTTCGCGGCGCAGCCGGCCGCGCAGGGCGTTGGCCGTATCGAGCGGAAAACGGCATTGCCGCTCAAGCGCGCCTTCGACCGATCGCCTCACCTCTCCCTCGGGAAATTCCGCAAGTTCGCGGCCGTGAAACCGCGCGGTCGGCGAGGCCCGGACAATTTTTTCCCGCCCCTGCGCGAGGAGATGCTGGTCCCCGTCGACGACGCGACGCGATCCGTGGTGG
>DAISJK010000065.1:0-2639 GCA_036821505.1 Opitutaceae bacterium | reverse complement strand
CAGCGAGTCGAGCGTCGGCGCCGCGGCGGGCTCCTCCTTGGCGGGAGGTTCGTTCGGCGGCGGCGCAGCCGGTTCCTCTGGCGCGGGAGCGGCGGCCGGAGCCTCGGCGAGCGCGGGGGATTTCCATGTGTAGCGGATAACGCGCTTCATCTTCTCCAACCACTGTTGGATCACTTCGGGATCGCGCACCGTTTCAATTCGCGCCCGATAGGCCTCCAGGGGCATGTTGCGGATCTTGGCCGCATGGTGCTGCTGCACGATCTGGCTGTAGCGATGATAGTTGGGAGGGGCCAGCAGCTCGCCGGTGATGCCGCAGCGATTGACGACCTGAAAGTTTCCTTTCGGCGGGTCGACCACAGCCTCAGCCTGGTCGAAAAATAGCCCGAGGTGACGGTCGAGCACATGGGCGATGGCAGCCTCCTCGGTTTCGAAAGGAATGCCATCCGGCACGGATACGTATACGGGCGCCACGGGCGCCTGCGCCCCCGATTCGTCCGAAGACGCGGATTTCCGCGCCAGCAACACGGTGAACCGTTCCGGCTTCGCCAGAACCGTCCGCGCGATTTCGAACAGCTCGATCGTGCGGCAGGACGCGCGGATGGTTTTGACCAGCGCATTGAAACTCTGCTCTTCCGGATAAAAAGTGACCGAAAAGATGGGACTGTCGTAGGGAGGCGCCTCGCGCGGCAAAGGCCGCCGAAACCCTTCCGCGCTCCGGCCGGGACCGCCGGCGCGCCGCGGCCGACGCTCGCCCGTTTGACCGCGCGGAAAAGCCTCTCCCTGCGCGGGCTGGGCCGGATCATCGCCGACCCTAGTGTCCGAAGGACGGTGAAACGCGCGCCGGTCCCGCTTTTCTGAGCGGTTGCCGTCGCCCCGCCGATCGTCGCGATCGGACCGTCCCGCGTGCTCGTCCCCCGTGTCCGGCGCGGACTTATCCCGGCTCCATTGCGTGCCGAAGCTGAAGCCCTGGAGCTGGCTCAAATCGATTTTGTTGAAGCCGGCGGGCGGATTTTCCTTGGAAGCGTCGTCGTCCATGTGATCCCAAAACGGGGCCGAAACGGTCTATTCTCCGGCCGCCGGATAACTCCCCAGCCATTTTACCACCGGGCAAAACTTGCGCAGATCCGAAATCGCGGCCTTGAGCGGCGGGTCCTCGTGATGACCCGTGACGTCGACGAAAAAGTAATAATCCCAGGGCCGTTTCTTGCTGGGGCGCGACTCGACCTTGGAAAGATTGATGCCCCGCTCGGCCAGCGGCATGAGCATCTTGAGGAGCGCTCCCGAATGCGCGGCCGCCTCGTCGCCGAGGGAAATGAGCAGGCTGGTCGTGTCCTTGCCCCCGCCGACCGGGCCCGCCGGCTTGCGGCCAAGGACAAAAAAGCGGGTCGTATTGTCGGCCTTGTCCTGGATGTTGCGCACCAAAACGGGCACTCCGTGGAATTCGGCGGCGAGTTCCCCCGCCACGGCCGCGGCCCCTGGCTCCTCCCTGGCGATCTGCACGGCGCGGGACGTGCTCGAAGCCTCCACGAGCTGGGCGTGCGGCAAATGGCGCTGCAGCCAGTGGCGGCACTGGGCCAGCGCCTGATCCTTGGAGTAGACCTTTTCGATCTTGTCCAAAGGCCAGCGGGAAATCAGGGCGTGGGTGATCTCCAGGTAAATCTGGGCCACGACCTTGATGTCGCTTTCGACAAAGCCGTCCAACGCCTCGCGCACGCTGCCCTCCGAGGAATTCTCGATCGGAATGACCGCCAGGTCGGCCTCGCCTTTTTCGACCGCGGTGAAGAGATCGTCGATCGCGGCCATCGCGTGATAGTCGACGCTGGCTCCGAATTTCCTCATGGCCGCGGCGTGCGTGTTGCTCGCCTCCGGGCCCAGGTAAGCCACGAGCAGCGGCTTCTCCAAGGCGAGCGCCGCCGACATGATCTCGCGGTAGATCGCCCGCAGCGCCTCCTGGCGGATCGGCCCCTTGTTCTGCGCGCAAATCTTTCGCAGCACCGCATCCTCGCGCTCGGGGACGTAGATCTCGCCGCCCGTTCTGCGCTTGAGCTTGCCGATTTCAGCCGCCAGCGCGAGGCGTTCGTTGATCAGCTCGACCAGCCGCTGGTCCAGGGCGTCGATCTTGGCGCGAATCGGTTCGAGGTCCATGGGGCGGGTTCAGGCGCTGCGGCTATCGGACCCGCCCGGCGCCAGCGGCATGTGCAGCGTCCGATCGTCGTCCAACCCCATCTCGGCGCCGCCGGGCCTGTGCGGGTCGGACGCGGACCGGAGCCACTCGTCGATCTGCCGCGAACTCAGGACATCCGACGCGGGAAGCTCGTCAATCGACCTGATGTTGACGAATTCGAGGAATTTTTCCGTCGTGCCGTATTGCAGCGGCCGGCCGGGCTGCTCGGCCCGCCCCACGATGGCGATCAACTCCCGCTCCAGGAGCTTGGCCAATCCCGCCTCCGCGGCGACGCCCCGAATGGCTTCGATCTCCAAACGAGTCACGGGCTGGCGGTACGCGACCACTGCGAGCGTTTCCAGGGAGGAGGCGCTAAGGCGGGCTGGCGAAGGTTCCTGGCGCAAAAGCCGTATCCATCGGGCAAAGCGGGGATGGGTCAACAGCCGGTACCCGCCGGCGCCTTCGACCAGCAAAA
>DAISJK010000064.1:0-5437 GCA_036821505.1 Opitutaceae bacterium | reverse complement strand
AGCACAGGAAGCGAAGGGCACTCCGGTTCAAATTGAGACAGTGTTCGCCCGAGTGCCTCCTTGCCAAACGCGGCTCCCCACTCAACCATCCGCCCCCCCATGAATTCCGACCCATTCTGGTCCAGCCCGGACGGTCAGATCCTCACGGTACGGATCAAGGACGAGCGCACGGTCGCGCTCACCCTGGCGTTTTGGCCGCGCAACCCTGCCGAGTTCGAGCACATCAAGGCCCGGCTGCCCGAGCTCAAATTCAGCGAGCGCAGCTCTTTGGCGCGCATCGGGATCGAGATGCTGCTGCAAAGCCCGCTGCGGGTGGACGGCCACCGGTTGCTGCTGGACGCCGACGCTTTCATTTTTGACACGAGCTTCCCCAACGCGTCCTACTGGAAAAAGCTGCTCCGCCCGGGGATACCGGTCGGCCGGCTTTTCCATGCGCCGGCCGCGACCAAGCTGACCACGGCCGAGATCTGGGATGCGATCGAGAGCAACGCCATTAAGCTGCCCCAGAGCATCAGCATCGACCGGCTGGGAAGGGTGTTCATCACGCCCCACCAGGTCAGCTACACCCTGAATCCCAAGCTGCAGCGCCTGAACTTCGAGCACATCGCCTCGGGCCAGGCCGGCCGGGCCTTCCTTGACAAGGTGCAGGTGCGCCACGAAGCCTCGCCCCTGACCGTGCAGCCGCATTCGGGCGTCCTCACGAGCTGCTCGATGTATTTAAAAGAGCACTACGTCGTGCTCAACCAGGGCGAGGGCAACTTCGGCCTCCACACGAGCGCGGTGCTGCTCGATCCGATCAAGACCTTCGGCACGAACGTCATGCTCGAGATCTACAACACGGCCGACCAGCCGGTGGTCAATCCGCTGGTTTCCGTCGAGGTCTTCCATGCGCCCGCCTTCACCGATCCGGAATACAAGACGCTGGCGCGCAAGCGCGTGCGCCTGCTGAAAGCCGCGGCTGAGATCTATTCCTGTTTGGACAAAAGCGCGCCCCAGGACGCGAACGAGCCGCGGCCCAAGACCCGCATCTCGGTGCGCGGCCAGAGCGCGTCGATGGAAAACCGCTCGGTGCTGACGAAGGTCGGCGACGACCTGAAAAAGCTCCTGGAGCCCGGGGGCGGACCCTGCGGCTACCGCACCATGATCCAGGCGATCGAGGCGGCCGCGGACGACGCCGACACCCTGATCGTCGACTACTTTCCCGATTTGCTCGAGCACATCGAGCTGATCACCCGCGTGACCGACGTGAAGCTAAAGAGGATCATCTTCCGCAAGGCCTCCCGCACCCACGGCTACTTTCTTTCCAGCAACGCCCACGCCCGACTCGACACCTTCGATGCCCTCGGCATCCCGGTCTATTGGTTCGACGATGTGAGCCACGACCTCTACCTGCACGTGTACAAGAAGGAGCATGGCTTCTTTGTGCGCGAAGAGATGACGCGCAAGTTCCACGAAGCCGCGATTCTCGCCTTCTACGGATCTGCGGTGGGCCTGGAACAGGCCGACACCGATCGGATCTCGGGACTGGTGGAAACGCTCACCACTTTCATCGGCCCCAATATCGGCGTGCTCACAGGCGGAGGCGGAGGCGTTATGCGCCTGGCCGCGGACCAGGCTCGGATCAAGGGAGCCCTGACCGGCGCCTGCTTCCTCGAACTCGAGGCACAGCCGCCCGAGCTCGGCGTGGATTTCTTCAACACCTTCCAGGAAGGGTCGCGCCACTTTCGCCAAAAATGGTTCGAGGCGGCCGATTTCTGCATTTTCAACGTGGGCGGCGCCGGCACGCTGGAGGAGATCGGAATCGAGCTTTGCAATCTCAAGCTCGGCATCCGCCCCCGCGTGCCTTATGTATTCTTTAACGCGAAATTCTGGACCGACCTGCGCCGGCAGGTGAGGCACATGATCCGGACCAAGCGCGCGCCGGCCTGGATGGCCGACTACATGCTTTTCACCGATGACCCCGAGGAGGTCGTGGCATTTTACCGCAAGATCCTCCAAGTGCTGTGAGCACGCCTCCCCTTCCCCGCTCCGTGCTCGTCGTCGGCTCAGGCGGGCGCGAGCATGCGCTCGTGCGCTCGATCGCGGCCTCGGCCGCGCGGCCCCTGATGCTGGCCGCGCCCGGCAACGCCGGAATCGCGGCCGAGGCCGAGTGCCACCCGGTGGCAATGGATGACGTGCCCGGCTTGGTTGCGCTCGCGCGCGGGAAAAAAATTGAATTTGTCGTGGTCGGACCCGAGGTGCCCCTGGCGCTCGGGCTGGTCGACGCCCTGGCGGCCGCCGGCATTCCCGCCTACGGCCCGAAGGCTGACGGCGCGCTCCTGGAGGCCTCCAAAATCCGCACCAAGGAGCTCCTGCTCAAATACGGAATTCCCACCGCTCCGGCGGCATTTTTTGACGACGCCGAAACCGCCGCGGCCTGGCTGCGCGGCCGCGCCGCTCCTATCGTGGTGAAGGCCGATGGATTGGCCGCGGGCAAAGGCGTCGTTGTCGCCCAGACGCTCGCTGAAGCCGAAGAGGCGGCGCGTTCGCTGCTGGCGCTTGCGCCATCCCCGGCCGGAACGGCGGCGGCCAAGCCTCGCATCCTGATCGAGGAATGCCTGACCGGGGAGGAGGCTTCCGTCCTGGTCGTCGTGTCGGGCCGCGACTATGTCATCCTGCCCGTGGCTCAGGACCACAAGCGCGCGGGCGAAGGCGACACCGGGCCGAACACGGGAGGAATGGGCGCCTGTTCGCCCGCGTCGATCGTGAGCGCTTCGCTGCTTGAGCGGATCGAACGCGAAATCGTGATGCCTTCGGTCAAGGCCATCTCGGCGGAGGGCATCGACTTTCGCGGCACGCTTTTCATCGGCATCATGCTCGCGCCGGACGGGCCGAAAGTGCTCGAATACAATACCCGCTTTGGCGATCCGGAGACGCAGGCCGTGCTGCCGCGCCTGGCCACCGATGTTTTGGGCCTTTTGTGGGCGGCCGCCCATGGCGGGCTCGCCGGCATCAAGATCGAGGTGCGGCCGGACCCGGCTATTTGCGTGGTGATCGCGGCCCGCGGTTATCCGAACGCCTATACAAAGGGCGAGGCGATCGGACTGCCCCCCGCCTCGATCCTTCCGCCCGAGACTTCGATCTACCACGCCGGCACGAGCCGCAGTCAGGCCGGGAAGCTTGTTTCCAATGGCGGGCGTGTCCTTGGTGTAGTGTCAATCGGACCAACGCTGCGCACGGCGGCGGAACGCGCCTACAAGGCCTGCGATCAGATCGCGTACGCCGGCAAGTACTACCGGCGCGACATCGGGGCAAAATCGATGTCCACCGGGGATAAGTCATGAAACCTCGGATATTCATCATCATTCTCCTGTCCACGGCGGCCGCCCTGCGGGCCGAGCCCTTCGAGCGCGCCCTGGGCGAAGGCCTGGTTTATTGCCGCATTCACGCGCTGCCGGACGACTTGCCGCAGGCGGCATCGGGCATCCGCCATCCTTGGGTGCTCGACGTGCGCTATATCGGAGGAGGCTCGGTGGAGGGAGCCCAGCTGCTCGCCTGGCTCAAGGCCGAGGCGACGCCGCGCACTCCCGTTTTTCTTTTGGCCAATGCGTCGACCAGCGCCGACGTTCTGGCGCCTCTCAATTCGGCCGACGCCGTAGTAGGCCTGGTAATCCTTGGCCAGGGCACCCGCGATTTTCATCCTGACATCGCCCTGCCCGCCGACCCTTCGACCGAGCGGCGCGCCTACGAAGCGCTGGAAAAAGGCGCCTCCGTGGAATCGCTCATCTCGGGGGAGAACAGCGACAAGCCACGCGACGACGAGGCGAAGCTCGATCGCGACCGCCTGCCGGACAGCGGCGACGAAGTGGCTGGGGGCTCGGCCCCCGAACCGACTCAAGAGTCCCCTTCCCTAAATGCCCCCTCTCAAAAGGCTCCCCCCCTAATCGATGCGAGCCTGCAACGGGCGGTGCAATTGCATCGGGCCCTCCTTGCGCTCAAGCGTTTGTGATTTTGGCGCAAGCTGCTACCTTCCCCCGACTTTCGCATGCCAGCTCCCGGAAGCGTTCTCATCGTCTGCACGGCAAACATTTGCCGCAGTCCCATCGGGGAGGCCCTGCTGCGCCATGCCCTGGCGGCGGAGGGGGAGCCGCTTAAGTCGCTGATTATCGAATCGGCGGGCGTCGCCGCGCGGCGTGGCGCACCGATGACCGAATATGCGATCGCGGCCTTGAAAAAAGCGGGCATCCAAAGTCCCGGTCATCTCAGCCGTCCGCTCACCCGGGAAATCCTCCGCGATGCCTCGGTCGTGCTCTGCATGACCGAAGCGCATCGCAGCATGATCAAGCAGATGGCCCATCCTCCGCCTGCTCATCTTTACCTTTTCCGCGAGTTCATGCCGGCGGGCTCTACCCGCGAAATTGCCGACCCCTACGGCGGAAGCCTGGCCATGTACGAGACGAGCCGGGACGAGATGGTCGAGGCGATCCCGTCGCTGATCGCCTTTTTTAAGACACGTTTCGGAGCCAAGGATTAGAGATTGCGATGGGGTCAGGCCTCGGAATTTGCTATCGGGTCGTATCAATGACCCAATAGCAATTTCCGAGGCCTGACCCCTTTTATTAATTCACTAACCATGCTCGACTCATCCCCTCTCCGCACCCTCGATCCCTCCATCCATGCGGCCATTTCGGCCGAGCTCGGACGCCAGCAAAACAGCATTGAGCTGATTGCCTCCGAGAATTTCACCTACCCGGCGGTGATGGAGGCCCAAGGCAGCGTGCTCACCAACAAGTACGCCGAAGGCTACCCAGGCCGGCGCTGGTACGGCGGCTGCGAGCAGGTGGACAAGGTCGAGCAGATCGCAATCGACCGCGCAAAGCAGCTCTTCGGCTCCGAGCATGTGAACGTGCAGCCTCATTCCGGATCGCAGGCCAATTTTGCCGTCTACACCTCCGTGCTTCAGCCGGGCGACAAGATCCTCGCCATGAACCTCAGCCACGGCGGGCATCTCACCCACGGCAATCCGGCCAATTTTTCCGGCAAGTTCTATCAGGTGGTCGCCTACGGAGTGCGCGAGGACAGCCAATTGATCGACTACGATCAGGTCGCGGAGCTGGCGAACCGCGAGAAGCCGAAGATGATCACGGTCGGGGCGAGCGCCTACTCGCGCACGATCGACTTCGCCCGCATGGGCGAGATCGCCCGCGCCGCGGGGTCGCTCCTATTCGCCGACATCGCGCACATCGCCGGGCTGGTGGCGGCCGGCCTCCATCCTTCGCCGGTGCCGCACGCCGATTTCGTGACCACCACGACCCATAAGACGCTGCGCGGACCCCGGGGCGGTCTCGTCCTCTGCCGGGCCGCGCACGCAAAGGCCATCGATTCCGCCGTGTTTCCCGGCGCGCAGGGCGGCCCGCTGATGCACGTGATCGCGGCCAAGGCGGTTTGCTTCGGCGAA
>DAISJK010000063.1:0-5474 GCA_036821505.1 Opitutaceae bacterium | reverse complement strand
ATCCACTCGCTCACGCTCGCGGCCACGTTGCTTGGGGTCGGGCTCCTGGCCGTCACCTGCTGTGCGCTGACCATCCGGCGCAACCAGGACTACCGCAGCGTTCTGGCGCTCTACACGGATAACGTGGCCAAAGAACCGGACAACGCCTTCGCGCAAAATAACCTGGGGTTCGCTTTATTTTTGCTGGGCCGAACGCCCGAGGCGGTCGACCATTACGAGGAGGCGTTGCGCTTGCGGCCCGACTACGCGGCAGCCCACAACAATCTAGGCAACGCGCTGATGAATCTCAACCGCCTGCCCGAAGCCGTCGATCACTTCGAGACGGCGATTCGCCTCAAGCCCGATTTTGCGGACCCCCACGTCAACCTTGGCACGGTTCTGTGCTGGCTGGGCCGAATTCCCGAGGCGGCTGCGCAACTCGAGGAGGCTTTGCGCCTCCAGCCGGACGACGCGGAGGCACACAACGATCTCGGAAACGTCCTGGTCTCCGAAGGGGAAATGCCCGAGGCGATCGGACACTACGAAAAAGCGCTGGCTCTCAAACCCGACTATCCCATTGCACACTATAATCTCGGCAACGCATTGCTGGGATTAGGCCGCGTGTCCGAAGCCGCGGCGCAGTTTCAGGAAACGCTCCGGATCAAGCCGGATTTCACGCAGGCGCGGCAGGCGCTCGCCCATTTGCAGGGGCAGTGACTCGATTCGCCCCACCAGGTCTCCACCGTTGACCAGGGGGTGCGGAAAGGGTTCTGATGACCGTTCGCCATGCTCACGCTCGCCGATGTTTCCAAGTCCTACGGTGCCCGCACGTTGTTCGAGGAGGTCTCCCTCTTTGTCTCGCGCACGGACCGCTACGGCCTGGTCGGCCCCAATGGCGCGGGCAAAACGACCCTTTTCAACCTGATCCTCGGCGAGGAATCGGCCGACGAGGGCACGATCACCTGGGAGCGGGGCGCCGATTTCGGCTATCTGCCGCAGGAAAGCGCGCCGATCGGCGACGAAACCGTGCTGCAGATCGCCACGAACGGGGCGAAGCTGCAACCCGAGTCCGACGACGATCACGACATCGACTACACGCTGGAGCCGCGCGCCAAAAAGATCCTCGCCGGCCTCGGCTTTCGCGAGGGCGATCACGCGCGCCCAGCCAAGTCGTTTTCCGGCGGCTGGGTCATGCGCGCCCATCTGGCCCGCTTGCTGGTGACCGAGCCGGCGCTGTTGCTTCTCGACGAGCCAACCAATCATCTGGATCTTGAGGCGCTGCTCTGGTTTCAGGACTACCTGACGCGCTATCCGGGCGGCTTTCTTGTGATTTCGCACGACCGCGCATTCCTCAACGCGCTCTGCACCGGCATCCTCGAATTGCGCGCGGGGACTTTCAACCGCTACACCGGCAACTACGACGACTTTCTTTTGGAAAAGGAGGCTCGCAAAGACCAGCAGGCCTCGCGATTCAAGAACCAGCAGCGCGAGATCGCCCACCTCCAGCGATTCGTCGACCGCTTCGGCGCCAAGGCCTCGCTCGCTTCCCGAGCCAAGTCGAAGGAGAAGCAGATCGAGCGCCTGAAAGAAGTCGCGGTTGACGAGCCCGAGGAGGATCTGCGCCGCATCCACTTCAAATTTCCCCAGCCGCCGCGTTGCGGCCGGAAGGTCGTCACACTGGAGCACGTCCAGCAGGCCTATGGCAGCCATGTCGTCTATCGGGATCTCAATTTTGCCGCCGAGCGGGGCCAGAGGATCGTGCTCGTCGGCCCCAACGGCGCAGGCAAGTCGACGCTGCTCAAAATTTTGGCCGGCATCATTCCCATCCAGGGCGGCTCCCGGGAACTCGGCAGCGAAGTGGCCCCCGGCTATTTCGCCCAAAACCGCCTCGATAACCTCAATCCGAAGCACACCGTCATGGAAGAGGCGATGGAGATGCGCAACGTGAACCGCGACGTCTCCGAGCAGACGGCGCGCACGATTCTCGGCGGCTTCCTGTTCCGCAAGGACGATGTATTCAAGAAAGTCTCGGTGCTTTCCGGCGGCGAGAAATCCCGCCTGGCGCTGGCCAAGCTCCTTCTTGCCCCGCCGAACTTTCTGCTGATGGACGAGCCCACCACGCATCTCGACATCCAGTCGATCGACGCGCTGACCCACGCGCTCAAGGCCTACGAGGGCACGCTGATATTCATCAGCCATGACGTTTACTTCATCCGGGCGATCGCGCAGAATGTCCTGCACATCCATTCCGGCCGTCTCACGGCCTACGCCGGCGGCTACGACTACTATCTCGAGAAATCCCGCGCGACCGATGAACGCGCCGCGCTCACGGCCGGTTTTACCGATCACCGGCCGACGGCGGGCGCGGAAGTAAAAACCAAGGAGCAGAAGCGCGCCGAGTCCGAAGCCCGCGCCGCGCGCTCCGCCGCGATCAAGCGCCTGCGGAGCGAGGCGACCGCCTGGGAGAGCCAGATCGCAGAACTCGAGCGAACACAGGGCGAGCTTGTGGCGGCGCTGGAGGCTCCCGAGACCTACAGTCATCCGGGCAAGGCGCAGCAACTTAACCGCGAACTGAGCGTCATCGTCGCCCGCCTGGAGGCGGCGACGGCCGCCTGGGAAGCGGCGGGGGTGAAGTTGACCGAGGCGGAAAAGTAGGGCAGAAGCGGAATTCGCAGCATGAACGACGACGCCCCCAAAAGCTGGCTGCGCGCGCTGGCTTGGACCGCTGTGGCGGGACTGGGCACGTTCGCGGTCGCGATGCTCGCTTGGGCTCGCGGCGAGCCGGTCAACGCCCTCTGGATGGTGGTGGCGGCCGCGTGCGTGTTTGCGATCGGCTATCGTTTTCATTCCGCCTGGCTGGCGGCCAGGGTGCTCGCGCTCGACGAGCTGCGCGCCACTCCCGCGGTCGTGCGCGCGGACGGCAAAGACTTTGTCCGCACCCACCGGTGGGTCGTTTTCGGGCATCATTTCGCGGCGATCGCGGGGCCCGGACCCTTGGTCGGCCCCGTTTTGGCCGCGCAGTTCGGCTATTTGCCCGGACTGCTTTGGATGTTGATCGGCGCCACAATGGGAGGCGCGGTGCATGACAGCGTCATCCTCCTTTGTTCGGTGCGGCGCGGCGGAAAATCCCTGGCGCAGATGGTGCGGGAGGAGGTGGGGCCGTTCGCCGGCGTGGCCGCTTTTCTCGGCATCATCGGAATCATGGTGGTGCTCCTTGCGGTGCTGGCCCTGGTTGTGGTGCGGGCTCTGGCTCTGAGCCCCTGGGGCCTGTTCACGATCGCGGCCACGATTCCGATCGCGTTTGCGATGGGCCTGGGAATGCGCTCGGCGGGCCATGGTTCTAAGAAATTGGTTTGGGCGAGCGTGCTCGGCGCAGCCGGCCTGCTGGCGGCAGTTTGGCTGGGCCAGTTCGTGTCCGGATCGCGGTTCGAAAGCTGGTTCGCGCTCAGCGGCACGACGCTTGCCTGGTGGCTCATGGGCTATGGAGCGGTCGCGGCCATTTTGCCCGTGTGGCTCTTGCTCGCGCCGCGCGACTACCTGAGCACGTTCATGAAGATCGGGACGTTGACGGCGCTTGGAGCGGCTATTCTCGTATGGGCGCCGACTCTGAAGATGCCCGCTCTGACTCCGTTCATCCACGGAGGCGGACCGATTTTGGCCGGGCCGATGTTCCCGTTTTGCTTTATCACCATCGCGTGTGCGGCGGTGTCGGGGTTTCACTCGATCATCGCTTCCGGAACGACACCTAAGATGGTTTCGACCGAGCGCGACATACGCCTCATCGGCTACGGCGCGATGACGACGGAGATGTGCGTGGGCGTGATGGCGCTCGTCGCCGCATGCGCGCTGCCGCCGGGGCAGTATTTCGCGGTCAATGTGCCGGGCGATGCCGCTGTGGTCACGGCCAGGATCACCGCGATGGGCTACCCGGTGAATGCCGCCCAGATGGCGGACCTCGCCGCAAGCGTGGGTGAGAAGACGATGATCGGGCGCACCGGCGGGGCGCCGACTTTCGCGGTGGGCATGGCCCATATCTTCGGTGCCGCCCTGCGCGGCAAGGTAGCTCTCGGCCTCTGGTATCACTTCGCCCTCATGTTCGAGGCGCTGTTCATCCTCACGACTCTCGACGCAGGCACCCGCGTGGGCCGCTTTCTCGTCCAGGATGTGCTGGCGCATCTCTGGCGCCCGCTCGGCCGGACCGATTCGTTCGCCGGCAATCTGGCCGGCACCGGCATCTTCGTCGGAGCCTGGGGCTGGTTTCTCTACCAGGGCGTGCTCGATCCGCTCGGCGGAATCAACTCGCTCTGGCCGATCTTCGGCGTGGCCAATCAGCTTCTCGCGGTCATCGCGCTTTCGCTCGGCACGACGGTGCTCATTAAAATGAATCGCGCGCGCTTCGCCTGGGTCACGCTCCTGCCGCTCGGCTGGCTGCTCTCGATCACCATGACGGCGGGATGGATGATGATTTTCTCGCCCGACCCGCGGCTCGGTTTCCTGAGCGCGGCGGCCGCGTTTGGCGGCAGGCTCGCGTCGGCGACCGCGCCCGCGGAGATCGCGGCGCTCCAGCGGCAGATTTTTAATGCGCGGGTGGATGCGGGCGTGACCGCGCTATTTCTGGTGCTGGTGGCGGTTGTCACGCTGGCCAACGCCCGCGTTTGGCTGCGGCTTTTGGCCGGCCGGCCGACGCCCGCCCTGAGCGAGGAGCCGTATATCGCTATTCAAAGGGGTCAGACCTCGGAAATTGCGGTGGGCGGAACCCCTGCCTGAAGGTGATGGCCCCTCTCCACCGCAATTTCCGAGGTCTGACCCCTTAACTTCGATGGCCCGCGTCGTCCTCGACAATCTGGCCAAGGTCTATCCCGAACGATCGGGCCTGGGCGTGCGCGCGGTCCGCGGCGTCAACCTGACGGTCGAGGACGGGGAGTTCATGGTCATCGTCGGTCCCTCGGGCTGCGGGAAGTCCACGGTGCTGCGGCTTATCGCGGGTCTGGAGGAGTCCACAGGCGGCTCGGTCGCGATCGACGGCCGTTCGCTTCAAGGCGTCCCGCCCAAGGACCGCGACATCGCAATGGTTTTTCAGAACTACGCGCTCTATCCCCATCTCAGCGTGCGCGACAATCTGGCTTTCGGGCTCAGGATGCGAAAAACGCCGCGCGCGGAAATCGACGCGCGCGTGCATGCCGCGGCCGCCCTGCTCGGCTTGGAGGGCTGCCTGGACCGGAAACCCAAGACGCTTTCCGGCGGACAGCGCCAGCGGGTCGCGGTCGGACGCGCGATCGTGCGCCAGCCGAAGGTTTTTCTTTTCGACGAACCGCTCTCCAACCTCGACGCGCAGATGCGCGTGGGCATGCGGGCGGAGCTGTCGAAGCTGCATGCGCGGCTCCGGGCCACCATGATCTATGTCACCCACGATCAGGTGGAGGCGATGACCATGGGGGACAGGGTGTGCGTGATGAAAGGCGGGGAGATCCAGCAGGTGGCCGAGCCGATTGAAT
>DAISJK010000062.1:0-5502 GCA_036821505.1 Opitutaceae bacterium | reverse complement strand
CGCATTGGTGGGTCCGGTCAGCGCCCCGACCGGCACCGAGGGAATCATGGCCGCGAGCACCTGCGACGGCCGCAGGTGGGTGTCGAGTTCGAGTCCTTTGGCCAGGCTGACCACCGCGCGCGGACCGCCGCGCGCCGGCAGCGCCGCCCGAATGCGCGCGCCGGTTTCCCGCAGCGCCTGGGCGGGACAGGCGATCCATGCCACCTCGGCGCCGGCCAATGCCTGGCCGAGGTCGGACGATATTTTAAGTTCAGAAGGCAGCGCTATGCCCGGCAGGTAATCGGAATTTTCACGCAGAGCGGCCAGCGCGCCGGCCTGTTCCGGGCGCCGCGGAACCAGCGCCACGCCGTGGCCCAGCCGCGTCAGATGCAGCGCGAAGGCGGTGCCCCAGGCTCCGGCTCCGACGACAGCGAAGTTCATGACCGCTATTTAGCCGCTCAAATCGTCCATTACACGGAAAAAGAGCCGCTAGCCCAGGAATGCGGGAATCTTCTCCCCGGCGACCATTTGATCGAACGTCTCGCGGGGGGTGACCAGTTCGAACGCGCTGCCGCGCACCATCACCTCGGCCGGCATCGGACGCGTGTTGTAGCGGCTGGCCATGACGCGGCCGTAGGCGCCTCCGCTCATGAATGCGAGGAATTCCCCCTCGCCCATTGCCTGCAGGGAGCGGTCCTTGGCAAAACAATCCCCGGTCTCGCAGATGGGACCCACCACGTCCGCCACCAATGCGGGCCGGGTCGTGTCGCGTTGAAGCGGCACGATTTCATGATAGGCATCGTACATGGCGGGGCGCACCAGATCGTTCATGGCCGCATCCACCACCAGGAAGTTGCGGCCCTCGCCGCGCTTCAAGTGTTCGACTCGCGCCAGCAGCACTCCGGCGTTGCCGACCATGAATCGCCCCGGTTCGAGCAGGATGCGCAGGCCGAGCGGCTTGAGCCTCGGCGCCAAAGCGGCTCCATAGGCCTCCGGCGTGAGGGGCCGCTTGCCCTCCGGCTGGGCATTCCACCACTCGGCCGCACCGCTGGCCAGGGCGTCGCGGTAAACGATGCCGATGCCGCCCCCGATTGAAAAATAGCGGATGCCGTGGCTCGTCTTCAGCCGGGCGGCCAGCGCTCCGACCTTCTCCACCGCCTCGACAAAGGGACCGACCTCGGTGAGCTGGGAGCCGATGTGCATCTGCACGCCCTCGATTTCGATGTGCTTCAGCTTGGCCGCCGCCTCGTAAGCTGCTGGCGCCGCCGCCAGCGGGATCCCGAACTTGTTGGCGCTCTTTCCAGTCGTGATCTTCGCGTGGGTATGCGCGTCCACGTCGGGATTGACCCGGATGGCGATGCGCGCGCGGATGCCCAATCGCCCGGCCACGTGGTTGATGCGCGCCAATTCCGGTTCGCTTTCGACGTGGAAGGCGAAAATCCCGTTCTCCAGCGCAAGCCGCAACTCGTCCTCGGTCTTGCCGATGCCGGCGAAGACGCTCGATCGGATGTCCGCCCCCGCCGCCAGCACACGGCGGATTTCGCCTCCGCTCACCAGGTCGAAGGCCGCGCCGAGGTTGGCGAAGTGGCGCAGAACCGCCAGGCACGAGTTCGCCTTGGCTGCGAAACAGATGCGCACGTCCAAACCGGCCAGCCCCCGCGCCAGCCGGGCATAGTTGTCCCCCATGGTGGCCGCGCTGTACACGTAGGTCGGCGTCCCATAGAGGCGCGCGACTTCCGCGAGATCCACGGATTCGCAGCGCAGGTTCTGGCCGGTATAATGAAAATGGTGCATGGGCCGGACGAAAAGGCGGCGAAACTGCCAGTTTATCCTTGAAAAAACGACCCAAAAATTCCGCAATGGCCCCCGTCCATGCGCAGCTTGCTGAAAAAACTTCTCCGACGCTCCCCGGCGCGCCAAGGGCAGGCGCGCAGCCGGTTTCGCGATCCCCGCTTCGTGAGCTTCCTGGCGCAATCCAACCGCCGGACCCTGGACACCGATTTTCAAGACGCCGTGCTGCGCGGCCGCCGGATCCTAAAGCAGGCCATGCTCGCGGTCGTTGCCGCCGGATGCGTTTGGGTTTTGGTGGAAAGCGCGAAAGCGCTGACTTTGTTTTAAGGGGTCAGGTTGAAAAAGTTGCGGTGCAGCACCGCAACTTTTTCAACCTGACCCCTTATTATCCTTACCCGGCCGATTGCGGCGCGAGCGCCGCGCGAAAGCTCGCCTTGAGGAAATCGCGGTTCATTCGCGCGATGAAATCCACGGAGATCAGCTTCGGGCAGGCCGCGCTGCATTCGTACTGATTGGTGCAGCCGCCGAAACCGAGTCCGTCCATCGTTTCAACCATGGCCAGAACGCGCCGGTCGCGCTCGGCCTGGCCCTGCGGCAGGAGCCCGAGGTGGGAAACTTTCGCAGCCACGAAAAGCATGGCGCTCGCATTCTTGCAAGCGGCCACGCAGGCGCCGCACCCGATGCACTGCGCCGCGTCCATCGCGAGGTCCGCGTCGGCCTTCGGCACGGGCAGCGCGTTGGCCTCGGGCGCGGAGCCGGTGCGCGCGGTGATAAATCCGCCCGCCTGCTGGATTCGGTCGAAGGCGCTGCGGTCCACCACAAGATCCTTGATAAGGGGAAAGGCGCGGGCGCGAAACGGCTCGACGACGATGACATCGCCCTCCGAGAACGAGCGCATATAAATCTGGCAGGTGGCGACGCCCCGCCCGGGGCCGTGGGGCTTGCCATCGATCGTGAGGGAGCAGGTGCCGCAGATTCCCTCGCGGCAATCGTGCGCGAAAGCGATCGGCTCCTCCCCTTTCCGGGTCAGGCCGTCGTTCACCACGTCGAGCAACTCGAGAAACGACATGTGCGGATTCACGCCCTGCGCGGGGTAGTCGACGAAGCGCCCGGGCTCTCCGGGGCCGGCCTGGCGCCAGACCCGCAGGGTCACGGAGAAGGTGCCTGATGGGCGGGCGTTCATTACTTGTAATCGCGCACGCTCATCTTCACGAACTCGTACCCGAGCGGCTCGACGTTGCGCGCGGGATCACGGCCCTCGCCCCGATATTCCCAGGCGGCCACGTGCGAGAAATGGTCGTCGTCGCGCCGGCATTCCCCATCGGGGTACTGATATTCCTCGCGAAAATGCCCGCCGCAGCTCTCCTCGCGCGCCAGCGCGTCACGGCACATGAGTTCGCCGAGTTCGAGGAAGTCGGCCACACGTCCGGCCCGCTCCAGGGACTGGTTGAGGCTGTCGCCCGAACCCGGCACGTTCACGCCGCGCCAGAATTCCTCGCGCAACGCGCCGATCTCCCGCATGGCCCGCTCCAATCCCGCCCGATTGCGCGCCATGCCGCAGCCTTCCCACATGATTTCGCCCAGCCGGCGGTGGAAATGTCCGACCGGTTCGCGGCCCCGCACCGCCAGCATGCGCTGGGTCAGCCCGCGCACGTTCTCTTCCGCCTGCCGGAACTCCGCCGCATCCGTCGCGGGCCGCGCGCCGGGCTTCTGGCCGGCCAGGTAATCGCCGATTGTGTAAGGAATGATGAAATAGCCGTCGGCCAGCCCCTGCATCAAAGCGGAAGCTCCCAGGCGGTTGGCGCCCTGATCGGCAAAGTTGGCCTCGCCCAGGACGAAAAGCCCCGGAACGTTCGACATCAGATTATAGTCAACCCACAGCCCTCCCATGGTGTAGTGCACCGCCGGGTAAATGCGCATCGGCGTGCGGTAGGCATTCTCGGCCGTGATCTCGTGGTAGATGTCGAAGAGGTTGCCGTAGCGCTCGCGCACCCCGGCTTCGCCCAGGCGCCGCATGGCATCGCCGAAATCGAGATAGACCGCCCGTCCGGTCTCACCCACTCCCCGCCCCTCGTCGCACAGGCGCTTGGACGCGCGGGATGCCACGTCGCGCGGACAAAGGTTGCCGAAGCTCGGGTAGATGCGCTCAAGGAAATAATCCCGCTCCTCTTCGGGAATCGCGCCCGGGTCCTTGCGCCTGTCCTCCGGCTTCTTCGGCACCCAAATCCTTCCGTCGTTGCGCAGGGACTCGGACATGAGCGTGAGCTTCGATTGGTAGTCGCCCGAGACGGGAATGCACGTCGGATGGATCTGGGTGTAGCAAGGATTGGCGAAGCAGGCGCCGCGCTTATAGGCCCTCCAGATGGCGGTCGCATTGGAGCCGCGCGCGTACGTTGTCAAATCGAAGACGTTGCCGTAGCCCCCCGTCGCAAGAACGACCGCGTCCGCCGCGTGCCGCGAAATTTCCCCGGTGACCAGGTTTCGCGCCACGATGCCCTTGGCGTGCCCGCCGACCACCGCCAGATCGAGCATTTCGCTGTGGGTGTGGAGCCGCACCGCGCCGCTTGCGACCATGCGCATGAGCGCGGAATAGGCCCCGAGCAGCAACTGCTGGCCGGTCTGGCCGCGCGCGTAGAAGGTGCGCGAAACCTGGGCTCCGCCGAACGAACGGTTGGCCAGCAGCCCGCCGTATTCGCGGGCGAAGGGCACGCCTTGCGCCGCGCATTGGTCGATGATGGCGGCCGAAACCTCGGCCAGCCGGTGAACGTTGGCTTCGCGCGACCGGTAATCTCCCCCCTTGATCGTGTCATAGAAAAGTCGATACACGCTGTCCCCGTCGTTCGGGTAATTCTTGGCCGCATTGATCCCGCCCTGGGCGGCGATCGAATGGGCGCGTCGCGGACTGTCGTGAAAGACGAAGCAGGTCACCTGATATCCGAGTTCCGCCAGCGTGGCCGCGGCCGACGCCCCCGCCAGCCCCGCGCCGACTACGATGATCTCGTATTTGCGCTTGTTGGCCGGGCTGACCAGCCGGATGTCCGCCTTATGGCGGCGCCATTTATCGGCCAGCGGCCCGGGCGGAATCCTGGCTTCGAGCTGCGCCATGACGATCAGGGCGCCGCCGCGGCGACGCGCGCGCCGGGACCCGCGTAGCCCGGCCTCAGCCCCTTGACTCCGATTAGGACCGAGCCGGGGATGATGAGATTGCCGAGGAAATAAAGCAGACAGCAGACGCCCACCGCCTTGCGCAGCGCGCCCGCCCAGCGCCCATTGCGCCAGCCAAGGGTTTGGAAAAGGCTCTCGGCGCCATGCAACAGGTGGAGCGAGAGCAAGCCGACCGCCACGATGTAAAAGAGCGCGACCACCGGCTGCTTGAATCCAAGAATGACCATGCTGTGGACATCGGGCACCAAGGTTCCGGCCCGCACGGCGGTGAGGCCGAAGATCCGGTAATCGCTCTCCATGGTATAGGGCGGCAGATTCGTTTTATAGGAGCCCGACTGCGCCGTCCCCCAGGTGAACTGCGCCAGATGGTAAAAGACAAACGCAAGCACCAGATAGCCGGTCCACCGCATATAACGGGAAGCCAGCGTCGCCTGGATCCAGTGCCTGGGCCGGGCTGGGCCGCCGCCGCGGGCGCGGCGGTCCTCGATCACAAGCATCGTGGCGGCCCAAATATGAATCCCCGCGCAAATCAGCAGCACGATCCGGATGAACCACAGCGACGGGCCG
>DAISJK010000061.1:0-5611 GCA_036821505.1 Opitutaceae bacterium | reverse complement strand
ATCCTCCGGCTGAGGCCGCGGCCGAGCTGCGGGGCGAATCGAAGACCGAAAATTGGTACATCGCCGAGACGGAACACGGCGCGCACCTGATCGTGGGCATCAAGCGCGGAGTGACCCGCGCCCAATTCGAGCAGGCGATTAAAGACGGCACCCTCGAGCAATGCGTCCACCGTTTCATGGTCGCCACCGGCGATTCGATCCTGGTGCGCAGCGGCCAGGTGCACGCGATCGACGCCGGCAGCCTGATTCTCGAGATTCAGCAAAACTCCGACACGACCTATCGCGTTTACGACTGGGGCCGCATGGGGCTCGACGGCAAGCCGCGCAGCCTTCATATCAAGGAATCGCTCCGCTCCATCCAATGGGACAGCTTCGAGCCGGTGGCGGTGCGCGCGGCCCCGACTTCGGGAGTGATCGCGGACTGCCCGGAATTTCGCATCCGGCGGGTGGTGCTGGGCGCGGGCGAGCGCCTGCGGCTGGAGGCCGGCGAACAGCCCCGCTTGGTGAGCGTGGTCAGCGGGCACGTGGCAGCCTCGGCCGAGAACGGGTCGGAAAAACACGCTTCGTCCCACAAACTGGAGCGGGGAGCCAACGCGCTGCTGCCTTTCGCCGGGGCCTTTGCCTTCACCGCCGATTCGACCGCGATCCTCCTAGTGACAGAGAATTTCGTGTAAGGGTGGAGCGCGTTGTCCCCAACGCGCTTGCTCGAATCGGCGGTCGAACCAGCGCGTTAGGGACAACGCGCTCCACCCGGTCAAACTCGTACTATTGCCGCTCACTTCGGCTATCCTTGCGCAACAGGGCGTTTTCCCTACCGTTGTTGCTTTTTCGCATGGCTCGCACCGAGGAATCTACCAACAACGACAAGACAACGGATCCCAAAGATTCGCCCGCCGCCGCCGCATCCGATCTGGCGGCCCAGCTGACCGCGGCCAAGCAGGAGGCGGCAGCAAACCACGACCGCTACCTGCGCATGGCGGCAGACTTGGAGAACTTCCGCCGCCGCGTCGTGCGCGAAAAAGACGAACTTCAGCTTTTTTCCGTCTCACGTGTCATCGAGAACCTCCTGCCTGCGCTCGACGGCCTTTCGCTCGCCCTTGTGGCCGTCCGTCAGCCGAACGCCGATCCCAAGTCGGTGGTCGGCGGCGTTGAGCTGGTGTTGCAGCAGCTCAAAGCGGCGCTGGCGAGCCACGGACTGAAGGAAATCAACCCGGCCGGCTTGCCTTTCGACCCTCACGAACAGGAGGCCATTTCGCACGAGCCTAGTAACGAAGTGGCGGCCGAACACGTGCTCAGTGTGGTGCGTACGGGGTACTCCCTCAATGGGCGGCTCATTCGGCCGGCCTCTGTCATCGTGTCGAGCGGGCCGGCGGCCGGGGGGCGAAAGAGCTGACCCACGATGGCCAAGGAGGACTACTACGAATTGCTGGGCGTCGAGCGGGGCGCGACTGAAGAAGAGCTCAAGAAAGCCTACCGCAAAAAGGCCTTGCAGCACCACCCGGACAAGAACCCGGGCAGCAAGCCGGCCGAGGAGATGTTCAAGAAAATCTCCGAAGCTTATGAGGTGCTTAAGGACCCGGAGAAACGCGCGGCCTACGACCGCTTCGGTCACGCGGCCTTCCAGGGGGGGGCCGGCGGACCGCGCGGCTCCGGCGGCATGAGCGGAGGCGGTTTCCACGATCCTTTCGATATTTTCCGCGAGGTCTTCGCCCAGGGGGGCGGCTCCGGCGGGATATTCGGGGAGATGTTCGGCGGCGGAGGACCCCGCGACGGCGGCCGTGATGGCGCGGATCTCCGCTACGATCTCGAGATCACGCTGGAAGAAGCCGCGCGTGGGATCGAAAAGGAGATTTCGTTCCGCAAGCTCGTCGCCTGCGTGCATTGCAAAGGTTCGGGCGCGGAGCCCGGCGCCAAGCGCACGACCTGCCCCACGTGCCGAGGAGCGGGCCAGATCCGGCGCTCGGGCGGCATCATCACGTTCACCCAGACCTGCCCAACCTGCGGGGGCACCGGCTCGCGGATCGACAAGGTTTGCACGGTCTGTCGCGGCGAGGGCCGGACGCCCCAGAACACGAAGATCAACGTCCGCATTCCGCCCGGCGTGGACACCGGCTCGCGCCTGCGCTCGTCCGGCAACGGCGAAGCAGGCGCCTCCGGGGGCTCGCCCGGCGATCTCTACATCGTGCTCACGATCAAGGAGCACGAGCTTTTCGAGCGCCACGGCGACGATCTGATGTGCGAAATTCCGATCAAGTTCACCCTGGCGGCGCTCGGCGGCGCAATCGAGGCGCCCACGCTGTCAGGCAAGGCCGCGCTCAAGATTCCGCCCGGAACCCAGAGCGGCACCACCTTCCGTTTGCGCAACAAGGGCATGCCCAGCCTGCGCGGTGGCCGCCAGGGCGACCAACTCGTGCGCGTGCACGTCGAAGTTCCAACCAGCCTGGCCGCCGAGCAGCGCAAGTTGCTCGAGGATTTTGCGCGGGTCAGCGGCGACGCCAGCGAGCCCACCTCCCGCAGCTTTTTCGAGAAAGCGAAAAAGTTCTTCTAGATGGCAGGGACGTTCGGCCAATGAAGCTCGAAAACAAGAAACTCCTGAGCCTCGCCCGCGCTGCGAAAATCCGCGCGCTCCTGCGCAGGCGCGGCAGGCGGTTCGTGCTGACCAACGGCGCATTCGATCTGCTCCACCCGGGGCATCTCCATTACCTGAACGAGGCGGGCAAGCTCGGAGAACTCTTTATCGCGCTCAATTCCGACCGGAGCGTGAAGGCCTTGAAGGGTCCCGACCGCCCCATTTTGGGAGAGCATCACCGGGCCTATGCGCTCGCCCAGCTTTCCGCTGTCAAAGGCATCGTGATTTTCAGGGGCAAGCGCCTGACCCGCGAGATTTCAAAATTGAAGCCGGACATCTACGTCAAGGCGGGCGACTACAGCCTGAAAACATTGGACCCCGGCGAGCGAGCCGCGCTCGATAAAGCAGGAGCAAAAATAAAATTCCTGCCCTTCCTGCCCGGATTCAGCACGACCAGGCTGGTCGCGCGCATCCGGGCCGCGGGAGGGGCCTGACCGCATGCGCGTCGTTATTCTAGGCTCCGGCCGCGGTTCCAATGCCGAAGCTGTCCTGCGGGCCCAGCGGAGGGAAGCCCTCGGCCGCGCGCGGGTGGCGGCGCTATTTTCGGACCAGCCGAATGCCGGCATCCTGGAGCTCGGGCCCCGCTTCGGAGTGGCCGCGCGGTTTGTCGATCCGGCTCCGTTCAAGACCAAGCTTGAAGGGGAGGGCGAGGCCCGCTTCATCGCGGCGGTCGGCGCGGCGAAGCCGGACCTGGTCGTGCTCGCGGGATTCATGCGCGTTTTGAAACACGGTTTCCTCAGCGCCTTCGCCGGAAAAATTATCAACCTTCATCCGAGCCTCCTGCCGAAGTTTCCCGGCCTCGACGGGATCGGCCAGGCTTTTCGCGCGGGCGAGAAGGTCGCCGGATGCACGGTGCACTATGTCACGGCCGACGTGGACGGCGGCCCCATCATCGCCCAGTCGGAGGTGCCGATCGTTAAGGGGGAGACCCTGGAGAGCCTCACGGCCAAGGTGCATGCCGCCGAGCATGCGCTCCTGCCTGCGGTGATTGCGCGTCTGGCGGATTCAAATTAAATGCACCGAGAAATGTACACCGAACCACTGATTGAAATTCGGGTCCGGATCGATTTTCAAGACGTCGAGCCCGCCCAAGACAATCTGCTCGAAAGCGAGGAGAGCGCATGGACCATTCACGAGGACTTGGTCGAATGGCGCGCGTGGATGATCGGAATCTTTCCAAGCAAGGAGGCGGCGCAGGAAAGCTGGTATGAGATCGAATATCAGCTGCCCGCCATTCCGATCGGCGCCCCCGTGTTTCGCAAGCTGCCCGAACGCGACTGGCAGGACAGCTACCGCGAACATTTCCGCGTGTGGAGCTTCGGGCGGCTTCATTGGGTGCCCGTCTGGGAACGCGGGACCTTCAAGCCCCCGGCGGACGGGGTCGTCCTCTGGATCGATCCGGGAATGGCATTCGGCACGGGGAATCACGAGACGACGCGGCTTTGTTGCGAGCGGCTCGTGGAACTGTCCGGAGACCCGCGGGGCCGGCGCGTTCTCGATGTCGGCTGCGGTTCGGGCATCCTCGCCCTTTCCGCCGCGCTGCTCGGATTCGGCCAGGTGGAGGGATTCGACCGCGATCCGGATGCCGTGCGCGTCAGCCGCGAAAACGCCGCCCTCAACGGGCTCGAAGACCGCGTGAATTTCTTCGAGGCGGAACTTGTTGCCGGGCTGGCTGGTCGGTCGGCCGATATCGTCCTGGTGAATATCGATGACATCAATGTGCTCACGAGGCGCGTGCGCCAGATCGTGGCCGCCGTCGCCCCAGGCGGCACGCTCATCGTGGGCGGAATCCCCGCCAAAGAAATCGAAAATATCCGCTTCGACTTCGGGACGGTCGCGCGCAATTGGAAAACCGATTCGCGCGTGCGCGACGAATGGTGCGATCTTGTAATCACGCGCCCCGGTCCGCCGCCGGGAGCGCCTTCCGCGCCGTAAGAACTTGCCCCGGCGGGGATCGGGAGCCTTGATTCACAGTTCGATCACATGAAGAAAGCCCTTGTCACCGGGATCACCGGCCAGGACGGCTCGTACCTGGCCGAACTCCTGCTCGAGAAAGGCTACGAGGTGCATGGCGTCATCCGCCGCGCCTCGACCTTCAACACCACCCGCATCGACCACCTTTACCGGGATCCGCACGTCAACGACCGCAAGCTCTTCCTGCATTATGGAGATTTGGCCGACTCCGTGCAGATGGTGAAGCTGCTCTACGAACTCCAGCCCGACGAAGTCTACAACCTGGGGGCCCAATCGCACGTGCGGGTGTCCTTCGACATTCCCGAATACACCGGCGACGTGGACGGCTTGGGCGCGCAGCGCATCCTCGAGGCCATCCGCGAGGCCGGGCTGGTGAAGAAGATACGGTATTACCAGGCGTCCTCTTCGGAGATGTTCGGGAAAGTGCAGGAGGTGCCGCAGACGGAAAAAACCCCGTTCTGGCCCCGCTCGCCCTACGGCTGCGCCAAGGTCTACGCCTACTGGCTCACGGTGAACTACCGCGAGAGCTACCGGCTCCACGCCAGCAACGGGATTCTTTTCAATCACGAATCGCCCCGGCGCGGCGAAACCTTCGTCACGCGCAAGATCACCCGCGCAGCCACGCGCATCAAGGAGGGGCTGCAGGATAGCCTGTACCTCGGCAACCTCGAGGCCCGGCGCGACTGGGGCTATGCCAAGGAATACGTGGAGATGATGTGGCTCATGCTGCAGCAGGACCAACCCGACGATTACGTCGTGGCGACGAACGAAACGCACAGCGTGCAGGAGTTTTGCGAGGAGGCATTCGGCCTCCTGGGCCTCGATTGGCGCAAATACGTCAAGCACGACGCGCGCTACGAGCGGCCGGCCGAGGTCGATCTGCTGATCGGCGATCCGGCCAAGGCCCGGCGGCAGCTTGGCTGGGAGCCCAAGGTGCGCTTCCGGGAGCTGGTGAAGATCATGGTCCAGCACGACAGCGAACTGGCCCGGCGCGAGGCCCAGATCGCG